>DAOUEC010000297.1:0-2044 GCA_034430655.1 Anaerolineae bacterium | reverse complement strand
GGCCGACTGGCCCCCACCTCGCAACAACCTCTCACTGGCCTTGTTCTACGATGGTCAACCGGAAAGAGCCATTGCCACCGCACGCCAGGTTCTCTCGCAAGCCCCGGACAACGTCCAGGCGCTGAGCAATGCCATCCGTTTCCTGGCCTGGACGGGACAAGAGGCAGATGCGCGGGTGTTGTGGGCGCAGTTGAAGGAAATCACACCACAGGGGAATAGCGAGCGCCTCAAGATGGCGGAAGCGGCCGCCATCATGAACGAAGACGAGAGTGTGTACCGCCTGTTACGCCCCTTAGCCAAATCGGAAGGGCGGCGGCAGGGAGTGCCTGGATTCTCCTGGCAGGCACAGTTGTTCCTGGCCGTCGCCGAAGCCAATACCGGCCGTGGCGCGGCGCGACGCCATCTGAAGGCATTGCAGAACGACGTGCCGTGGGCAGGCGAGTTGCTGGCAGCGCTGGAGGCCGGGCGACCAGGGCCAGGTTGGGCCGAGCGTTTCCCCTATTTTCATAGCACCGAACTTATGCCTATGCCAAGGATAGGCGGGTTCATCGAACTGGTCGGTCGCGAGGATGAGATGTCGCCCCGGAGATTTCGCAACCAGGTGACGCGCTTCGTCGCTCGTTTCCCCCAAATCGTGCCTATGGCAGAGAAGATGATCTGGGAAGACAAGCAACCCGACGCCGGAGTTGCGATCCTGACGACCATCGCCACTCCGGCTGCCTACGCCGCTCTGCGCCGCTTTGGGTTGAGCCAGGCTGGTGAAGACGAGGTGCGCATGCAGGCGCTCATCAGTCTTATGCAGGCGGGCGAGATCGCACAAGATGAAACGCTGCGCGTGTGGGGCGGAGGGGAATGGCGGGAGGTGCAACTGCGCCAGTACGAGATTTCGGGCGAGCCCAAGACACGGTACACGCCGGACGTGGCAAGCCTGTTGGATCAAGGCTTGGGTGCTTTCAAGCAGAACGACTATGAAGAGGCCGAGCGGCTGTTCCGGCGTGTGTTGGAATTGGACCCCCGCGCCAAAGAAGCGTACAACAACCTGGGCACGGTCCATGCCCGTCGTGGAGAGCACGCGCAAGCCAGGGAGATGTTCCAGGCGGCCTTGGAGATAGATCCGCTCTACGTGTTTCCACGTTGCAACCTGGCCATGTATCTCCTGGGCGAGGATGACGTCGAAGGGGCAGACGCGATGCTAAAGCCCTTGTTCGAAGCGACGCGCTTTCATCCGCAAGAGATGGCGTTCTATTCTTACACCCAGGCCCGAATTCTGGTACAACGGGAGGAATACGAGGCGGCCCGCCGGGCTTTGCAGGCCGCAGTAGAGGTCTACCCCGGCTATGGGCCGGCGAAGGATCTGCTGGAACGTCTCACCTCGATCACGCAACTCCAGGCAGGCTTTGAGTCCTTCTGGGAGCGACAGCGCAAGCGCGACCAGGCCAGACGCGCCCGGCTGCAGGCCAAACTCTCCACGCCGGAGCCGACCCTCTCCGAGGCGCTATCCATCTACACCAAAGACACGCTCACCGAAATGGCGCGCGTGGTCGTGCGCTGGGGTGGATGGTCGGCGTTGCGCAAGGCGGAGTTGGTCGAACGGATCATCGCGGAACTCAGCGACCCGGACAATCTGGAACGAGTGGTTGGTGGGCTAAACGACGAGGAACGCGCTGCACTGCACCAGATGCTGGCGCACGGCGGGGCTATGCCCTGGCAGGATTTCGGCGCTACCCACGGAAACGACCTGGAGGAATCTCCGTATTGGCAGTGGCACGTGCCGGAGACGACTATGGGCCGCTTGCGGCTGCGCGGGCTGCTGGTGGAGGCGACGGTAGACGGCGAACTGCTGATCGCCGTACCGTCTGAATTGCGGCAGTTCCTGGGAGAGATGCTGAAATGACAGCAATGACCCATCCCATTGGTAATTGACTACCGTGGCTATGGGAGAAGCGACGGCACGCCTACAGCCAGCCATCTCCTCGCCGACGCGGTGGCGGTGTTTGACGCCGTTGGTCACATCTTCGAGGGCAATGCGCTGACTCCCTCGCGG
>DAOUEC010000296.1:0-15567 GCA_034430655.1 Anaerolineae bacterium | reverse complement strand
TTGCGCATCCCCATCCACCAGGGGGTGCATTTCAATTCTGGGGCAACGGTCATCGCAATGGGCCACACCGCCTTGAACAGACGGTGCTGACGTGCCATCCCCAGAAAGACCCTTCGGGTTTCAGAAAACCCGACCCGTTGCTGGTGATCCACGGCAAAGATGACCGGCGCATCACGGAGATACAGGTACGCCGTCTGTTTGCGGCCGCCAGAGAACCCAAAGCCTTGTGGCTGGTGGGCTGACTGCTAACTTGCCATTCGCCGCCCCACCAGGCCCAGCCCAACCACCAGCCCCAACGCCGCCGGGCCTGGACAACACGGGCAGCAGGCGGCCACGGGGTCAACGACCGTCCGGTGGACCACCCTGCGGTAGGGCTCGTCGCTGGCCGCGCGCCGGAGGTATAGATCGTCCGTCGTCTCCCAGGCAGCAAAGTACGAACTGCGCAATTTGGTGACGTAGTAGGGCCGGCTGGCCAGGAGATCCACCAGATCGCCCCCCTCCGACGCCACAGGTTCCAGCGTCAGCGACCCGGCAAACTCTGTCTCAAACTCAGACTCAACGTCCTCGATCTCCATGCGGTGGTCGGCCAACACGTAGATGAGCACATCCATGTAGTCATCAACCAGCGCGGTCAGCCGCATAGGATAGACCGGCTGCTCTGTGTCAAAAGACAGCCAGAGGGGCTGCACATCCCCTTCCAGCGTAGCGGTCTCGCCGGGGAGCACGCGGGTGGCCATAAAGCACCAGCCTTCCTCCACGTAATCGTCCAGAATGGGCTCGCCCTCCTCCGGGAATGTATAGCCGTTCTCGTTGAGCCATTCCAGTAGCGCCCCAGGCTCGTTGGAAGAGAGAATGCTGACGTCGTAGACCCCCACCTGCTCCCGGCTCAGCACTTCCACCCCTCCCTGCCTGCCGCCCTCGGACCCCGCCCCTATTATGGGAAAGGGCATGGCCTGGGTCACGATTTCCGGCTGGGTGAGATCGCTCAGGCGGGAGAACCATTCGGCGCTGGCCGTGTCCACCTCAGGCAGCGAGGGCACAGGCACCACCCACGCCGCCTCGGGGCTTTTGCCCAGCAGTTGGACAGAGAGGATGAGGTCCTCACGCCCCATCTCCGCGTCGTAGACGATGATAGCCTTCTGTCCTGGCATCTCGACGTCGGCCTCGTGGCCGTAGGGCGGGATGGGGATACCGTCAGCGCGGGCAGGGCGCGGGGCGAGCGCGATCAGCAAACCCACTACCGCCCCCAGGCCAAGCAATAGTGGAAGCCAGCGACTCATTCGGGTCATAGTCTACCTCCCGAAGACCCGCCGCACCTCGACGGTGGGCCGGCCTTATGCTATCGGCTCTTTGGGATTTCGCGTGGCACTCTAAGCGGACGTGCCGTCCGCGTTCCACATTTGGGGGGTAGAGCCCCAGACTGTCTAACCATCACATCGAGCTTGATGTAGGGCGGCTTTCCATAGCCGCCGCGCCCATAGGCAGGTATGGAAACCTGCCCTACGTGATAACAAGACAGCGAGGGGGGTAGAGCGTTGTCTCACCGCCAGATACGGGGATGACACATCCCCTCTGAGCATACCCACCCCGCGAAATCCTGGAGACCCATGCTATCATATGGATGGGTTTCATTCCAATTGTAGGGCGGATTGGTTATCCGCCTACTACGCCTATCGGATTTCAGGCGTACAGGCCCCGGTATTCCTCCGGCAGCAGTTCGGCGATGCGGCGCATAATGAGGTCGGTGTACTCGTGTAACTTCTGGCCCCGCACCCGGCCGCTTTCGGGCAGGCGGAAGGGCTTGCCGACGACGACGCGCACGTGGGTACGGCGCAGCCGGGGCAGATTGCGCTTGATCTGCTCAGTGCCGGTCAGTCCCACCGGCACGACCGGCACGTCGGCACGAGTGGCCAGGTAGGCCGCGCCAGTCTTCCCTTTCTGCAGCGCGTAGGTGCCACGAGCGCGGGTGCCCTCCGGGGCCATCCCCAGTGCCTCCCCGCGCTTCAGCACATCCAGTGCCTCCCGCAGCGCCTTGCGGTCCACCTCCCCCCTCCGCACCCAGATGGAGCCCGCCATCACCAGCACCGCAGCGTAGAGTGGGTTGCGCTTGTGCTTGGCCGCAGCGAAGGCGCGGATCGTGTGCGGGCATACGGTCAGCAGCAATGGGGCATCGAAGACAGACAGATGGTTGATCACCAGGATATACGGTGGCTCGGCGGGAATGTTCTCCATCCCGACGTACTCCCGATGGGTAATCAGGCCGAGGAGAACGTTGACGATGGCGCGCAGAATGTGGTGCAACACGGCTATCCTCCCAATGGATCACTCGCCCGGGATGCGCCCCAGCGCGACGACGTCGAAATCGGCGGGGACGTCACCGTGGAAGTTGAAGAGTAAACTGAACCGGGCCGTTGCACCAGGCGCGAGCGGGCCTTCGATCTCCGCAGGCCCCTGCCGAAACCCGGTGACCAGTCCCTCGGCGTCGTAGGCCGTCACGATGACGATCACGTTGCCGGCAGCCTGCTCCGCGCTGTCGTTCCGCACCACCCCACTCACCTGGAACTGCGAGCCGGAAGGCCGACCCTCCACCTCGACCACGGCGATAGGCACGTAGGAGACGGCTATCGCTCCGGCCGCCTCGCCGCGGATAATCGTCACCTGTGGACTGGCCCAGGCTGAGGGCGGGGCCGTGAACAGGACGCAGAATGGAGAGCGGCCGCCAGACGGGATGAGGTCCGCCGCCACAAAGGCATCCCCCGCCGCCAGCGCGGCCCCCGCGCCGTCGTAGAGCGTGACGCGCACCAGCACGTTGGTCAGCGTGAAAGCAGTGGTGTTGACTACCTCGCCCAGACATTCCAGACTGCCGACGGGCGTCTCGTAGAAGGCGACGCCCTGCACGTCAAAGGGCAGCGGCGTGGGGGTGGGCAACAACAGACCCGGTGCAGTTTCGGTCGTTTCCTCGCCGGTGGGGATGACCAGCCTCTGTCCTATCTGCAGAAACTGCGGATTCTCGATACCATTGGCGGCCTGGAGCGCCTGCACGCTCACCCCGTATTCGTAGGCGATGCTCAGCAGCGTCTCCCCTTCTTGGACGACATGAATGATCGGCGCGGGAGTGATGGTCGCTGTCGCTGTGGCCACCGGCGGGAGGAACTGTGCCGTAGCGGTTGGACGGAGTGTAGACGTAGGCGCAGGGATTAATGTGCCCGCGAGCGGCGTGACGACGGTCGGCTGTGGAGTGATCACCTTGCCACAGGCCGTCAGCACCATCAGTGCCGCTGCCAGAAAAGCGCCGAGGATCGTCTTCCTCATCTGCCGGACTCCAACGCAACGGCTATACCACACACACGTGAAAACCGGGAGAAAATAGCATCGCCGTCCCCTGGCGAGCCTGCTCATTCCGCAGATCGTGCATAGTACACCTGATTATACCACATCCACCACCACACGCTAGCGGGCAAGGGCAAAGAAAGCACAAGCCGAACAGGAGGAGAGACATCATCAGTCCAGATGCGAAGGGGGAAAAAACCAAGAGGGTTATTGCTCAACCAGTGGTCGAAACCGCGCCTGAGTAAATCTGGCTGTCCACCCACATGGACAGGCGCGTCCACACAGGTGGACGCCCGGCTGCAAGCCTTCTAGAGGCGATTTCAATCGCCAACCAACTGACTAACTGACTGACTAACCGACTAACTCGGTCACAACACCCCAGCAGCAGAGCGGGCGACGGGGCTCGAACCCGTGACCTTCTCCTTGGCAAGGAGATGTTCTACCAACTGAACCACGCCCGCTGAAGACGACGATATTATACCATAGGTTCCGGGGCACGGCAAGTCCACCAGCCCCCCACACCGCTCGCTTGCGGTTTATCGCCAAACAGCCTATAATTACAGTATGATGCACAGGAGAGCGGACAGTATGCCCACCGAACAGATCACATCCACTGAGGAAGAAATGACGGAGCCCCCTGCCGACCAGGAAGTTAATCCAATGGCACAGATGCTTGACCAATATCCTTCCTTCTGGCATCTGAAGCAAGGGCAGATCGTTTCAGGGACAGTCATCCGCATCAACCCCAACGAGATTATCGTAGACATCGGCGCCAAGTGTGAGGGCATTGTGCCAGGGAGTGAGTTAGAGAGAATGTCGCCAGCCGACCGGGATGCCATCCACGCGGGTGACGAAGTATTGGTCTACATCGTCAATCCGGAGGATGACAACGGCAACATCATCCTCTCACTCTCTCGCGCCCAGATAGCACGCGACTGGCGTGAGGCGCAGCGTCTCCTCGAAAGCCAGGATATCATCGAGATACAGGTCACCGACTGCAACAGGGGCGGCGTGATCGTACTCATGGGCAAAGTGCGTGGCTTCGTGCCCGGTTCGCAGTTGGCCCTCTCGCGCGTCGCCAATCAGTCAGCCGCTGGGTCAGGCAGCGAGGATCGTTGGGCAGCGCTGATCGGTGAAACCCTCAAATTGAAAGTCATCGAAGTTGACCAGAAACGCAACCGCTTGATCCTCTCTGAGCGGGCCGCTATACGCGATTGGCGTGAAAGCCAACGCAAGAGACTGCTGAATGAACTGACTGAGGGAGATGTGCGTAGAGGTCGCATCATCAATCTGGTTGACTTCGGCGCTTTTGTTGATCTGGGCGAAATAGACGGGTTGGTGCACCTGTCCGAACTTTCCTGGAGGCGCGTCGCGCATCCGCGTGAGGTGGTGGAAGTGGGACAGGAGGTCGAAGTCTACGTGCTGGGGGTGGATCGAGAGCGCCAACGGGTGGCCCTCAGTCTCAAGCGGTTGCAGCCCGACCCCTGGGTCTCTATCGAAGAGCGCTACCAGGAAGGACAGTTAGTCGAAGCAATCATCACACGTCTCACCAAGTGGGGGGCCTTTGCCAGCATTGTTGGCGACGAGGCTATTGAGGGGCTGATCCACGTCTCGGAATTAGACGATGGCCCCATCGTCCACCCCCGCGACGTAGTCCAGCCCGAGCAAGTCGTCACACTGCGCGTGATAGGCGTAGATGCGACGCGTCACCGCCTGGCGCTAAGTCTCAAGCAGGTCGCCAAAGGGGAATTCCTGGGCCAGGATTGGAAGGTGGTACTCGCGGCTGAGCAACCCGAATCCGAAAGCCCTCTCTCGGCCGCGCTCTCCGAGGCCATGAAGCCTGCGGAGAACACAAGGGGAAAAGACACCCTGTAGACGGCCTGAAACGAAGCGAGTGATACTATGGACAAGTTGATGAACTTCTTTACTGACGAAGCCCGACGAGCACTCAAGTTAGCCCAGCAAGAAGCCGAGCGTATGCACCATGCGCAGATCGGCACCGAGCACCTCTTGCTGGGACTTTTGCGTGAAAAGCAAGGAATCGCCAGCCACGTGCTGCACGAACTGGGGTTGCAATCGGGCGACGTGCAGCACTGGGTCGAGCGACTCAGCACTATGCGACGACGCCCACCATTGATCAGCGCACAACTTGACCTCACACCCCGTACCAAAAGAGTGATCGAATTGGCCAGGGATGAGGTCCGCCGTCGAGGCGACGTTAAGATAGACACGCACCATCTCTTGCTCGGACTGGTTCGCCAGGGTGATGGCACCGCCCTGGAGGTGCTCGATCACCTGGGCGTCACAGGCGACCAAGTCCGCCGCCACACCAACCGGATGTTGCAGCGACAACCAGTTCCCGCCGGAAGGCAACGCCGCAAACCTGCCAAAACCCCACTGGTAGATAAACTAGCAATTGACCTGACCGCCCTGGCTGAACAGAACAAACTAGATCCGGTCATTGGCCGGGAACAGGAGATCGAGCGCGTGATCCAAATCCTGGCCCGGCGCACAAAGAACAACCCGGCACTCATCGGCGAGCCTGGCGTGGGTAAGACGGCCATCGTCGAGGGACTGGCACAGCGCATCGTCGCCGGTGAGATTCCTGAGCCACTGCTGGATAAGCGCGTACTGCAACTCGACGTCGGCTCACTGGTCGCCGGGACGATATACCGGGGGCAGTTCGAAGAGCGCCTCAAGAAAGTCATCGCCGAACTCAAAAACAGTACCAGCATCCTGTTCATAGACGAGGTGCACATGCTGGTCGGAGCCGGGTCAGCTGGCTCTTCGGTGGACGCGGCTAACATCCTCAAGCCAGCCCTCGCCCGGGGCGAGTTACAGTGCATCGGCGCGACCACGTTGGAGGAATACCGCAAATACATCGAAGCGGATGCAGCGTTGGAGCGGCGCTTCCAGCCAATTATGGTCGAAGAGCCCTCAGTCGAGGAGACGATCGAGATTCTGCACGGTGTCCGCCCGGCTTACGAGCGACACCACCGGCTGCACATCAGCGACGAGGCATTGGAGGCCGCAGCCCGGCTTTCAGCTCGTTACATCTCCGACCGTCACCTCCCGGACAAGGCCATTGATCTGATAGATGAGGCCGCCTCCCGCGTGCGGATGTATAAGACTCCCCATGCCCGAAACCTGCGGGAGGTGTTTGCCAGGCTAAAAGTCGTGCGGCGGGCCAAAGAGAAGGCCATTGAGGAGCGCCGTTACGAGGACGCCGCCGTGCTGCGAGAGCAGGAGATCGAACTGCAAGAGCGCCTGGAAACCTTGCGTGCCGCCTGGGACGTCGAGAACGGCGTGGTCGCCAGTCCCGACGACATAGCGGAAGTAGTCTCAATGTGGACGGGTATCCCATTGACCCAGTTGCGCAGTGATGAGACAGAGCGGTTGCTGCACATGGAAGAAGCACTTCATGGGCGCATTGTCGGTCAGGACGAGGCTATCTCGGCGGTCGCCAAGGCGGTACGCCGGGCGCGGGCCGGGCTTAAGGACCCCCGCCGGCCTATTGGCTCCTTCATCTTCCTCGGCCCCACCGGCGTGGGCAAGACAGAACTGTCCAAGGCACTGGCCGAGTTTATGTTCGGCAGCGAGGACACACTGTTGCAATTTGATATGTCTGAGTTCATGGAGCGGCACACGGTGGCCCGGCTGGTCGGAGCACCCCCGGGCTACGTGGGCTACGAGGATGCCGGGCAATTCACCGAGACCATTCGCCGTCATCCCTACTCCATCGTCGTTTTCGACGAGGTTGAGAAGGCGCATCCCGAAGTCTTTAACACGTTGCTGCAGATCATGGAAGAGGGCAACCTCTCCGATGCCCGAGGGCGGAAGGTAGACTTCCGCAACACGATCATTATTATGACCTCAAACATCGGGGCGGAGATGATCAAACGAGAGACAAGCCTGGGCTTCACTGTCCCCCGCCACGAGACGGTGGACGCCGGGCGCAACTACGAGGAGATGCGCAAGAAATTGATCGAGGAACTGAAGCACACTTTCCGCCCCGAGTTCCTCAACCGGGTGGATAGCGTCATCGTCTTCCACGCCCTGAGCCGGGAGGAGATTGCCCAGATCGTGGGTCTGGAACTGGACAAAGTGCGCACGCGGCTGGTGGAACACGACCTGGGACTGGAAGTGACGGGGGCAGCCAAGACGCTGCTGGCCGAGGAGGGGTATAGCGAGGAGTACGGCGCGCGGCCGTTGCGACGAGTCATCCAGAACCGGATCGAAGACCCTCTTTCCGACGCGGTGCTGGCGGGCACGTTTGCCGCCGGAGATGTAGTATTGGTGGATGCCGAGGAAGGCGAGATCGTGCTCCGCCAGGCGGAAGAGGTGGCGAAGAAACCCGTTACGGAGCCAGTCCCAGCCTGATATGCCCGCATAAGATTGACACATTCTCAGCCGCCGGCGCGGACCGGCGGTTTTCTCGTTCCGCTTGCCCCAGTTCGCTCTCTGTGCTACACTATAGACATCACATCATCGGAGCCGCACATGCTTGCCAAAGTCACCAGTTGCGCCCTGGTGGGACTGGAGGGCGTCATCGTCGAAGTGGAGGTGGACACCTCCCGTGGAATGCCGTCGCTGATCATCGTCGGCCTGCCCGACGCCGCGGTCAAAGAATCGAGCGAACGAGTACGAGCGGCGGTTAAAAACTCCGGCCTGGTCTTCCCCGGCAAACGCATCACCGTCAACCTGGCCCCCGCCGACATCCGTAAGGCAGGGCCGGCCTACGACCTGCCCATCGCTGTGGGCGTGCTCATCGCCTCGGAGCAGGCGTGGCCCCAGGCTGTTGAGGACGCGCTCTTCGTTGGCGAACTCTCGCTCGACGGTTCCGTGCGCCATGTCAACGGCATCCTGCCCATCGCAGCGCTGGCCCACCAGCAATCCATCCAGCGCGTCTTTGTCCCCGCCGCCGACGCCCCCGAAGCGGCCCTGATTGACGGCCTGAAGGTCATCCCGGTCGAAAACCTGGGCCAACTGGCAGCTCACCTGCAGGGACTGCGCACGATCCCACCCTGCGAGCCCGACCTGGACCCAGCCTCGCTCCCGCCCTCGGCGTACGCGGCGGACTTCGCGGAGATCAAGGGACAGGAGCACGTCAAGCGGGCGCTGGAGGTGGCTGCGGCTGGCGGGCACAATGTGCTTATGACCGGCCCGCCCGGCGCCGGCAAGACGCTCCTGGCCCGCTCAATGCCCTCCATCCTGCCCGCGATGACCATCGAGGAAGCGCTGGAGGTGACGAAGATCTACAGCATAGCCGGGCTCCTCCCGCCGGACACTCCCCTCATCCGCCATCGGCCCTTCCGCGCACCCCACCACACCATCAGCCACGCCGGGCTGGTCGGCGGCGGTCACTGGCCGCGCCCCGGCGAGATCAGCCTGGCCCACCGGGGCGTGCTCTTCCTGGACGAACTGCCCGAGTTCGGCACGCGCACACTGGAGGGGCTGCGGCAGCCGATTGAGGATCGCAAGGTGGTGATCTCACGTGCCGCCGGCACGCTGACATTTCCGGCCAATTTCATGTTCGTGGCGGCCATGAACCCCTGCCCCTGCGGCTACTACGGCGACCCGGTGCGCGAGTGCACCTGCAGCCTCTCCACCATCAGCCGCTACCAGAAGCGCATCTCCGGGCCGCTGCTGGACCGCATAGATATCCACATGGAGGTGCCCCGAGTGGACTACCAGAAACTGACCGACGAGCGGTTGGGGGAGCCATCGGAGGCCATCCGGACGCGGGTGGAGCGAGCGCGAGAGGTGCAGCGGAAGCGCTTCGCGGGCACACCACTTTCGTGCAACGCCGACATGGGGCCGGCCGAGGTGCGGAAGATTTGCCGCCTGGATGAGACAGGCCGGGGGCTGGTGCGGGCCGCAATGCAGCAACTCCAGATGAGCGCCCGCGCCTTCCACCGCATCCTCAAACTGGCGCGCACCATCGCCGACCTGGCAGGGAGCGAGCGCATTGAGACGGCTCACCTGGCCGAGGCGATCCAGTACCGGCCCCGGCGCGTGGTCTGAGTAGGTATCACAGGAGTTTCCCATTGACATAAAGTTGTCTATTTGGCATATCCTTCGGCTTCGCTCAGGACAGGCCCTGTCCGGCCCACAGTTGCGGGTCACGCCCACAGCGCGACCGGCGGCAGTCCCGGCCGCGCCGGCCAGCTCGACGCCACACCCGGTGGCGACGTCCATCGTGCACGAGACGTGCCTGTCTGACCCGGCCTTGTGGACGCTGGTGCCGTACAGCCAGCCCGGCGCAGAGAGCACTACACTGCACGTCGTAGACCGGTGCGTGATGGAACAGGTGGAGCACGCTTTCGCGGAATACGTGGACGCCAGGGCGGAACGCGGGCGATACTGGACGGCAGAGGACGACGCCCGTTATTTCTCCTCGGCCACGGGGTTGAAAAAGGTCCGCCATCGTGAGCGGGGATGAGATCAGCCCGCCCCCGCCTGGAACGTGGGAGACTGTGTGTTCGGAGGCGGTGAAGGATGACGGGACGTCCGTGACCGCGGCCGACTATCACGTCGTCTTCTACACCATCGCAGAGGACAAACAGGTGGTCAACCTGTTGGTCGCCGTCGGTGGTTTCCCCTCAATCACCTGCTTATACGACTGCGCGACGGGCGAGCTGGTGGAAGAGAAACGAACAGACGGCACGGAAACACTGGTTTGGGATAGCCTGAGCGCTGCTCTCGCTGTCCTACCATTTTGGCGCGCTATGAAGCAATCGCTGTGGTGATGATCATTCTGACCCTGGTCGTCGGTTATGGGAAAACCGGGCCCACGCTCACCCCTGCGCCGCCCACTGACATGCCGGAGCCGACACCCGCCTTGGGCGACACCTGGACTCGCCCGGCAGGTGGGATGGTGATGGTCTACGTGCCAGCGGGAGAGTCCGAGATGCGCAGCGATGACGACGAGGTGAACTCCGCGTCACAAATGTGCAATACGTACTATGGTGACTGTGAGCGGGAGTGGTTCGAAGGCGAGCAGCCGGTGCACACCCGCTCAGTACCGACGGTGCGTGGCGGCGGGGGCCTGCGACCCACCGGTAAGGAGTGGTTCGGAGACTCGAGACACGTACTACGGCGACAGCGCCTACGACGACTACCCGGTCATCTATATCAATTGGCACCGGGCGGGTGCCTATTGTGAATGGACTAGGGCGCGGCTCCCAATAGAGGCGGAGTGGGAATACGCCGCGCGCGGGCCGGAGGGATGGAGGTTTCCCTGGAGGACGAGTTCGACGGGACGCGGTTGAACTACTGCCAAAAGCGGGCATCCCCACCCGAGGATGCCCGCCACTCCACTGCGTCTACTCGCCCGACTCCTCGCGAGGCCGGCGCCTGCGCCGCAGCCATGAATGCTGGCGGCGCTTCTTGCGTTGGCCATCCTCGCTTTGGTAGTAGTGGTAGTAGTGGTAGTCGCCCCGACGGCGTGATAGCCGGTTCAGCACCACGCCCAGCAGGTTGGCCCGCACGCGGCGGAACTCCTCCGCCCCCTGCCGCGCCTCGCTGCGGCGCGTGCGACCAACGTCGTTCACAAGCAGCACGCCATCCACGCGAGTGCCCAGAATGACCGCATCGGCGACCACCAGCGAGGGGGGGCTGTCCAACAGCACCATGTCCACCTGACCCTTCAGTTCCTCGATAATGGCTCCCATGCGCTCCGACCCCAGCAGTTCGGCCGGGTTGGGCGGCAGCGGCCCACTGACCAGCACCCACAGGTTCTCCACTTCCGTGGCTTGGAGGTGCTCACTGACCTGGGGGTTAGGCTGCAGGATCGCGTCGCTGAGACCGCGATTGTTGGGCAGGCTGAAGATCTTGTGCAACACGGGTCGCCGCAGGTCCGCGTCCACCGCGACTACCCTCAGGCCCGACTGTGCCATCACCACGGCCAGGTTGGCCAGCGTGACGCTCTTGCCCTCGGTGGGGCCGGGGCTGGTCACCATGAGCGTGCGCGTTGGCTTATCCACCGAGGAGAACTGGAGGTTGGTGCGCAGGAGGCGGTAGGTCTCGACGATGGGCGAGAGCGGATGCCGCACGGCGATCAGTTTCTCCGGGTACGTCTCGCCCTCAATGCGAGCGATGCCTGCCAGCGTGGGCAGATCGGCCGTGCGGGTCACGTCGTCGGGCGTCTTGATCGTGTCGTCCAGATACTCGATCAGGAAGGCGCCGCCCACGGCCAGGATCAGCCCGATGGCGGAGGCCAGCATGACGGTCTCCCCTACCCTGGGGCTGATCGGCACGGTGGGCGTAGTCGCTGGCTCGACGACCGAGATGTAGTTGACCCCACCTTGCACCGCCAGGAGAAGCGAGGCGTAGGTGGACTGGTAGTTGGAGAGTTTGTGCTGCAGCGCCGCGATGTTGGCGGATTCGAGCCTGGCCTGCTCCTCGCC
The DNA here is from genome assembly GCA_034430655.1 of Anaerolineae bacterium. GTDB lineage: Bacteria > Chloroflexota > Anaerolineae > B4-G1 > B4-G1 > JAUWNP01. The sequence continues at coordinate 3,829 of DAOUEC010000296.1, read as the reverse complement.
AATCTCGTCCTGGGTTTCCTGAATCCTGGACTCGAGGTCCTCCAGCTGCGCCTGCACGAACGCCTGTCGCTGGTGTTCCTCCCCGGACTCGGTCGGGCTTTGGAGGATCAACTGGTAAGCGATCATGTCAGCAACGGCCCGGGCCCGCTCGGGGTGCGTATCTCGCACGACGATCTCCAGGAGCTGCGTGCCCGGCACTTGGCGGGCTGAGACGTCCTCTGCCGAAGGGACGTAATCCAGCCCAAGCACCTCGGCCACCCCCTCGAGGATGGGCCGTCGCCGGACCATGTCTGCGTAGGTCTGCGCCAACTGCTGGCTCAAGAATAGGTCCTGGGTATCAGGGTTGCGCTGCTTCAGCACCTGACCGACCATGACGGTCGTGGTGGCCTGGTAGATGCGCGGCATCTGCAATGTGCCCAGGTAGCTGGAGACCGCGGCGACGAGCACGCAGGCCACGATCAGCCACAGCCACTTCCTGATCACTGCGAAGTACTGTTCCAGTTCCATGTGGATGTTCGCTCCAAAGTGATTATATCACAAACTGCAAAACCGGCCACCGTCCGGTAGTAGCCCCTCTTCCAGCCCCACCGTGGGATCCCAGCCCAGCCCCTCCCGGGCACGCGTGGCGTCCAGATAAATGCGAAAGGTCTCCCCGGCCTTTCTTGGGCCGTGGACCGGGTCGCCGGCGTAGCCGGTGATCTCCTTCAGCAGACCGAAGAGTCGGTTCACAGACGTGCCCATTCCCGTGCCCAGGTTAATTACCCGACTACGTGGACGGGCTTCTGCGACCGCGTAGGCAGTCGCCCGGCGCTTGAGCGCCCATTAGTGCCGATTTCAATCGGTGACTTGATGCTCCCCAACTTCTATACTTCTATACGCGCTGCCTCCCCAACTTCTATACGCGCTGCCAGCCAACGCCGCCCGCGTTCGTAGAGATCATGCAAAGCCAGCGCTGCAAAAGGTAGCGACACCGCGTCCACCGGCAACCGGTAGCGCACCATCGCCCAGGTGAGGACGTGGAGCAGGGTGTAGAAGGCGATGAAGAGGTAGAGAAGTCCGAAGTCCGAAGTCCGACGCCCGCTCGGTTCATTTGGAGATGCGATAGCAGATGGCTGACGACGAAAGGATAGGTAAAGGCCGTAGAGCATAAAGGGCAGGAAGAGCCCGAAGGAGCCGGTGCGGCCGACGTTGTGCAGCAGGGTGGTATCCGGCGTGGGCCAGAACTCAAAGAAGGCCCGCACCCGGCTCAACGAGAGCAACAGGTAGCGGCCCGGGTCATCGAGCACGAACTGGATGCCGGCGCGCATCAACTCCCGGTCCATCTGGGCCTCGTTCCCCGCCAAGCCCTCCGGCAGCGGCGCGGCGTCGAACTCGCGGAAGTTGGTGCCGTGCATCGGGTGCTGGGCCGAGTACATGGCGTAGCCGGTGTTGGAGTTAAGGAGCAGGAACTGGCCGTAGACCCGGTAGTTCCGGTAGGTCCAGGGCAGGATGCAGGCCGCCAGGATCAGACCCGCTATGGCCAACGTGCGCATGGCCCCCTTTAGTTGCTTTCCACGCCAGGCCTGCCAGAGCAGATACAGAAAGTGCACCGGCACCCACGGCAGGACGGACTGGCGCAGCAGCGCCGCCAGCCCCAGGCTGAGGCCCAATTGGAGGGCCAGGGAGCGAGGGACCCTCCCCGCCTCCCGGAGGTGCGCCCCCAGCCGCAGCCCGACCTCGAGCGACCACAGCAAGGCTACGATGTAGAAGGTCTCCGTCATCAGCGTTGCTGCGTAGAGGATGAAGTAGCCGTAGACGGCGGCGATGGCAGCGGCGATGAGGGGAAGAAGGTGGCCCTCACCCCCCGGCCCCCTCTCCCGAGGAACGGGAGAGGGGGAGAAAGTGCAGCGGGCCAGCCGGTAGACCATCCACGGCAGCAATAATCCGCCCAGCACAGCCTGCACGACCCGTGCCGCCAACGGGTGCACGCCGAACAGGGCATAGGCGGCAGCTACGAAGAGCGGGTACAGGAACGACCAGTGAGCCGTGGGGGTGTCCGCTGGGGTGAAGGGATACCAGGGTCGCTCGAAACTGTAACCGTGCCCCTCCAACAGGCGCACCGCCAGGGCGTGATACGAGCGCTGGTCGGTCAGTTGTGGCGGGGCATCCACCACGTCTCCCAGGTAGAACGCCACGCCAACCCGCACAAGCATTGAAGCCGCCAGGATGAGCCACAACCAGCGGCGGCCGTTATCCCTCATCCCCATCCCACTCCAACAGCGCCTGCGCAATCCGCTCCGCCGCGTGGCCGTCGCCGCAGGGGTCGTTCCAGTAAATCGTCACGGGTGAAGTTCCATCGAAACGACTTAGCGGTTTGGTTGTACCGCTCCTGGAATCTAAATCATCTTTGAGAATCAGCGGCAGGTAGATCAGCTGGGGGTTCGCGATGACAGTCGTTGTGGCGGTACTGGGTTCGCCACCTGCTTCGCTCAGTTCGGCGGTGTTGACGAGGGCCTGGCAGTCGCTGGTGGTGATGGTGGCAGTATAGCGGATGGCTATCTCCTGGCCCACTGGCGGAGTGTCGCTCCACGCTAGACGGTGTTGACCGCTATCATAGGTGGGCGTAACGCTGGTGCCTTCCAACCCAAAATCCCCTGGCTCGCTCAAGCCTGGGGGCAGCGTGTCAGTGAGAGTGAGGGTATTACCGCTGCCAAGGAAGCTCAGGGTGTAGGTGATGGGGGTGCCTTGGCCGCCAGAGGTCGGGGCGGCGACCTTGCTCAGGTCGGCGACAGCGCGGCCCCAAGTGACGGTGAGCGTGGGCCGACCAACCTCGTTCCAATCACCGGTGTCAGAAGAAACGAAATACTTGCCACTGTGATAAGCCCAGTCGTCCTCGTACAGAGCCAGGCGCAAGGGCGCCCCCGCTGCGTAGGCCTCGCCCACGGCTCGGCTCACGTCCCATTCCCGAGGCACGCCGGGCCAGCCGGGGAAGGAATCGAGCGGGTCTACCCAGGCGGCGGAGCCGTTCTCCAGGGCTAACGGCGCGTTGTTCCATGTCAACGTCGCTTCGTCCCAATCCTCAGCCACGGTGAGAACCTGAATGAGAGAGGGCTGCGGCCCTGGATCCCACCCTTCACCTGCGTTGCCCCAGTGGTGCAGAGTCAGCGTAGCCGAGGTGATGACCTTGCCGGAAGGGAGGGTGTCCAGAGGGAAGGTAACATAGTATCTGGAGAAGCACATCCAATCACCTATGTCACTCAGATTCTGAATATTGAGGAACTCCTTGCCGGCGTAGTTCAGCTCCCCCCAAGTGGGAAAATAGTCCGGTGCTGCCGGTTGTCCACAATCACCGCTGCCCCCTACATCCGCATCCACGACGGTGGCCCCCTCCAAACCCTGACGGATGGTGACAGTGCCACCGGGAATGGCGGGTGGTGGGCTGTAGGTCGGCATGCCAAAGGCCAGTTGGCCCCACGTGGCAGGCTGCTGTGACTCCATCGTCTCGGGCCACACCTGGTCGGCTATGGGCGTGCCATCGGCATCGTCCCGGTCGTGCAGGGCCAGAGCCATGCCCCAGACGGAGCCCTGCGCCGGTGGGCCACTTAACCCCAGGCCGTCGAAGGGAATGTAATAGGTCAGTGCCCAGCCCCGATCGTCAACGTCGTCGTTGGGTTCGTTGCCGCGCCAGAAAGAGGTAGTGGTGAAGGGCACGCTGACCGTCACCCAGCCGCCCCCATCGCCCTGGTAGGCGGCCTGATAATTGTCGCGAGGTTCCCACCAAACAAGTTGAGCATCGAAGCGGTAGGTGCTCGCGTCGGGCACACTGCCCACGTTGCCATCCATGTCTAAG
>DAOUEC010000295.1:0-2179 GCA_034430655.1 Anaerolineae bacterium | reverse complement strand
CCGCCTGCCAACACGGCCAGCAGGTGTGGGGGCGGGTTCGCCAGCAGCCGGTCCAGGCCCCGCGAGATGAGGATCGGCACGCCGGTGTCGAGCAGCGAGCCCAACGCGATCATCAGGGCGACGACGAGCATGGCGCGCAATTGCGGGCGGAAGTAGCCCAGGATGCGGCGCAGGAGTTCGACGTTGCCGTATTCCCGGTCATAGGATTCGGTGTCGAGGCCACGCAGAACAAAGCCCACAGTCCTTACCTCCTGGCTCTCACCCCCCGGCCCCCTCTCCCAAAACTGCTGGGAGAGGGGGGGCGGTCTCTCCCCTCCCCCGACTTTGGGGGAGGGGTTGGGGGTGGGGGCTTCAGCGGCGGCAGATCGACGTCGTAGCGGGCGAAGATGCGGCGGTACGATTCGCAGCGGGCCAGCAACTCGTCGTGCGTGCCCTCGTCTACCAGTTCGCCCCGGCGCAGGACCAGGATGCGGTCGGCCCAGCGAATCTGCGAGAGGCGGTGGGTGATGATGAAGGTAGTGCGCCCTTGCTGGACGGCGCGCATGGCCCGCTGGATTTCGTCCTCGGTGGCGCTGTCTATCGCGCTCGTCGAGTCGTCGAGGATCAGGATGCGCGGGTCGGCCAGGAAGGCGCGGGCGATGGCAATCCGCTGCTGCTGCCCGCCGGAGAGAGCCACGCCGCGCTCGCCGACCTCGCTGTCGTATCCCTCAGGGAAACCCGCAATGAACTCGTGGGCCTGCGCCTGGCAGGCATAACGCTCGATCTCCTCCATGCTGGCCTGTTGCCCGGCGCCGAAAGCGATGTTTTGGGCGATGGAGCGGGAGAAGAGGAAGACGTCCTGCTCGATGGCCGAAATCTGCGAGCGCAACGATTCCAGGCTCCAATCGCGCACGTCCACGCCGTCTACCAGGATGCGGCCCTCAGTCACGTCGTAGATGCGGTCAATCAGCCGGGTGAGGGTCGTCTTGCCGGAGCCGGTCTGCCCGACGATGGCGATGGTCTCGCCGGGGCGGGCGTGGAAACTGACGTTGCGGAGCACCGGCTTGCCGTCGTAGCCGAAACTGACGTTCTCAAAGACCACCTCGCCCCGGATAGGTTTGGACACACCGGCCTCGTTCTCGTCCAATTCGGTCTCGGCATTGATCACCGCCAGGATGCGTGCGGCGCTGGACACCCCTATCTGCAGCAGGGTAAACGTGAAGAGCGAGTGGAAGGTGGGAAAGCGCAACAGGCTGAGCAGGCCGACGTAGGCGACGACGTCACCGGCGGTCAGCGCCCCCTTCTGGAAGAGGAGCAGCGTCTGCAGGATGCCGCCGGCGTAGGCGAAGGCGTAGATGAGGAAGGGGAGGTAGCGCGCCTGGATCTCGCCCCGCCGCACGAAGAGGTCACGGAATCTGCGGGCGTCGGCGGCGAACTTGCGCTGCTCCTGGGTCTCCTGTGCGTTCGCTTTGACCACCTCAATGCCGGAAATCGCCTCAGCCAGGCCGGCGTTCAGCGTGCCGAACTGCTGGCGCAGCGCATCGGAGACGGGGTTGAGTTCACGGGTGTAGCGGTGCAGCGTAATGGCAAAGAGTGCGACGTAGACGAGCGGTATCAGCAGCAGTTTGGCTTGCAGCATCCCGATGGCGACGATGGGCATCACCAATCCCATCAGCGAGTCGAAGGTCAGGTTGACGCCGGGGCTGAGCATCATGTTGAGTTGGCGCACGTCGTTGGTGGCGCGCGCCATCAGGTCGCCGACGCGCTGCCGGCTGTGGAAGGTGAGGCTTTTGCCCAGCAGGCTGACGTAGAGTTCGTCGCGCGCGTCCCGCTCTACGTGTTGGGCCAGGAACTCCACCGCCACGCTGCGGGCCAGGCCGAGCAGTCCCTGACCAATGCGGGCACCCATCACGCTCAGCGCGATCCAGAGCAAAGTCCGCGAACTGGCTTCCAGGCCGAACCACTCAAAAGATGGCCCTTCGACCTCGCTCAGGGCAGGCCCTTCGAGCAGACCCAGCATGCTGAGAACACAGTCGAAGGCTCGCCCGGGCAACACGCGGGCCCAGGAGGCCATCGTATTGGCCAGGATGCCAGCCAGCGCCATCCCCAGCGGCGGGAGCGGGTAACGTAGGATGTGCGAGAGAATCCAGCGCACGGGGCTGGTGCGGTTGTAGTGGTATTCGGTGGTGGGAGTGAACTC
>DAOUEC010000294.1:0-7267 GCA_034430655.1 Anaerolineae bacterium | reverse complement strand
CCAGGCCCGATTTTCGCCAAGGAAATTAGTAGGCAGTGAAGATTCTTTGCCTATTTGTGAAAAATTGACAAGAAAACTCAGGATGATTTTAACAAATTCGCTGTGGTAAATAAGGGCAACTGCACCCAATTGAAAAAGCCGGCGAGGTGGACGGTATTTTGCGGGTCCGATAGACTATGCGCACGAGAAAGGACAGCCGAAAGATAGAGCTTGGGGATTTCCAAACCCCAATCGCGCTATCAGAAAGAATTTGTGACCTCCTGTTTGCACAGGGAACAAGGCCTGCTTCCATTCTCGAACCAACCTGCGGGAAGGGAAACTTTCTGCTATCAGCACTAGATCGTTTTGTATCCGCGACCAAAGCGATTGGTGTTGACATTAACCCTACATACATTGAGCAGGTCGAAAACAGACTGGCAAGACGAACAGATTCCAACCAAGCGACAGTCCTTCAAGGTGACTTCTTCCTTGTGGATTGGGAGAGGATATTAGACGAACTACCAGAACCTATCCTTGTCATTGGCAATCCGCCATGGGTGACTAATTCAGAACTGGCAAGCCTGGACAGCCAAAATCTCCCTGAAAAAGCAAGCTTTCGGAATCTTTCTGGACTCGACGCCATAACAGGAAAAAGCAACTTTGACATATCAGAATGGATGCTACTCCGCATTTTAGAGTGGATTGACGGCCGTGACGCAACGGTAGCCATGCTTTGCAAAACTACCGTTGCTCGCAAAGTGCTTGCTCACGCATGGCAGCAAGATATTCGCCTGGGACACTCTCATATCTATCTCATTGATGCGCGAAAGGCTTTTGGCGCTTCTGTGGCTGCTTGCCTACTGGTTTGCGATACCACAAACAAAGAGCGAGACCAAATCTGCACTGTTTACAGCGATATTTCGGATGATGCATACGAAACAACCTTTGGCTTCAGGGACGGTTGCTTAATTGCAAGAATTGAGTACTACGAGCGGTGGAGGCATCTTGTAGGTGAAGATCGTTACCGCTGGCGGTCAGGTATAAAACATGACTGTTCCAAAGTTATGGAACTCAAGAAAGAGGAGCACGGCTACAGGAACAAATTGGGCGAACTATACGACTTGGAAGACACGTATATTTATCCGATGTTCAAGAGTTCTGACATTGCAGGAGCAACCCTCCCCCAACCATCAAGGTGGATGTTGGTCACGCAGAGAACTGTTGGGGAAAGTACCGCTCCCATCAGATATAAGGCCCCCAAAACCTGGGCTTATCTCAATGACCACGGCGAACTTTTCGCCAAAAGAAAAAGCTCAATTTACAAAAACCGCCCTCGCTTCTCCATTTTTGGTGTAGGGGAATACTCTTTTGCGCCCTGGAAAGTTGCTATATCTGGTCTGTACAAACAATTGCGCTTTGTCATAGTTGGCCCACACGCTGGGAAACCTGTCGTATTTGACGACACCTGCTATTTCATTCCCTGCCAGAGCGAAAAGGAATCTCAATACTTGGCCGGGCTGCTGAACTCGGAAGCAGCCAGACAGTTTTTCCAATCATTCATATTCTGGGACGCGAAAAGGCCCATCACAATTGACATTCTTCGGCGACTGGACCTGGTTGCACTTGCCAAAGAATTAGGCGTCGAAGATACAGCGAGAAACCTCCTATCCACTAAAGCAGATACTAACCCATTCCCCAGGCAATTGGCTTTGTTCACGTAGGGAAAGGCGTTCACTTATACCTCCAACTCTCTCCACCGCAGCAAGCGCGATGCCACCCTCATCACAACCATGGGCGTGGCTGTGCACAGCCCCCGGCCCAGCGAAATGTGACTTTTGTCGTAGACAAACACCCCTCTTTGTGCTATACTCATAGCAGTCAGGTGACGCAAGAGCCTGAACAATCATCTCAGGAGGAGGAAAAAATGACCAAGTGGGAATGTATGGTGTGCGGGTACGTTTACGACCCGGAGGTGGGCGACCCCGATAGCGGGATTGCCCCTGGCACGCCTTTCGAGGCACTTCCCGACGACTGGGTCTGCCCCGACTGCGGTGCTGGCAAAGATATGTTCGAGAAAGTAGAGTGAGGTGCAATGATGAAACCGAGAAAGATCAAGGATGGCCTCTACTGGGTGGGGGCCGTTGATTGGGATCGCCGGCTGTTCGACGATCTCATCCCGCTCCCCGACGGTACCAGTTACAACGCTTACCTGGTCCAGGGAAGTGAGAAAACGGCGCTGATAGACACAGTTGACCCCACCACGTCACACGTTTTGCTCGACCACCTGAACCAACTGAACGTCAAGCATATTGACTACGTCATCGCCAACCACGCCGAGCAGGACCATTCGGGCACGCTGCCGCAGGTGCTCGAGAGATACCCCGAGGCGCAAGTCGTCTGCACGCCCAAGTGCAAGGGGATGCTGGTAGACATGCTGTTGGCGCCGGAAGACCGCGTTCTTGCCGTGGACGATGGCGCGACGCTGTCACTGGGCGACAGGACGCTCGAGTTCATCCACGCGCCGTGGGTGCACTGGCCCGAGACGATGCTGACCTATCTGCGGGAGGACAAGATCCTCTTCCCCTGCGACTTTTTCGGCTCGCACCTGGCCACCACCGACCTGTACGTCAGCGACGAAGGGCGGGTCTACGAGGCGGCCAAGCGGTACTATGCCGAGATTATGATGCCGTTCCGCAAGATCATCGAGAAAAACCTGGAAAAAGTGCAGCGGTACGACATCTCTCTCATCGCCCCCAGCCACGGGCCGATGTACGACCGGCCCGAGTTCATCCTGGAGGCGTATCGCGATTGGGTTTTCGGCGACCCGAAGAACATCGTCGTGTTGCCCTACATCTCGATGCACGGCAGCACCCGCGTGATGGTGAATTACCTGGTGGACGCGCTGGTCGAGAAGGGGGTGGCTGTGGAACAGTTCAACCTAGCCGTCACCGACATCGGGAAACTGGCCATGGCATTGGTGGACGCTGCCACCATCGTGATCGGGTCGCCCACCGTCCTGACCGGCGCACACCCGAACGTCGTCTACGCGGCCTACCTGGCGAACGCGCTACGTCCCAAGGTCAAGTTCATCTCCATCATCGGCTCCTATGGCTGGGGCGGCAAGATGGTCAAGCAACTGGCAGGTATGATCCCCAACCTGAAGGCCGAGATACTGGATCCGGTCGTCGTCAAGGGCTACCCCAGGGACGTGGATTTCGCGGCTCTGGACAAACTGGCGGCCACGATTGCGGAGAAGCACAGGACTTTGGGGGCAAGTCAATGACAGAGAAGCATCGCCCCGCACTGGCGCCGGTGTGCTTCCGTAAACTCAAAGAGGTTGACCCAGAACTGGGCAAGGTCACAGGGGAGTTCTGGGCGACCGTTTGGGGGACGAAGCGTGCCTTGCCACCCAGGTACAAGTACCTGATCGCGCTGGGGATGGCGTTGGCGGCGGGCCGCGACCGGCAGGCGGCGCGTGAACTGATCAAAGCCTACGGTGCGGGCGCAACGCTGGACGAGTTACGTGAGACGTTCATGCTCATCCCCTGGAATTTCGGCGTCTCCTACTTTTGCTCAGAGGTCAGCACCGGCACACCGATGCGCGCCTTTGAGATAATCGTCAAGGCAGAGAAAGCAGATCTGGCGCGGGAAGAAGTCGTCGAGCAGTTAAAGACGCAGTTGAAAACGCAGATCGGTTTTGAAGACGAATGACGAAAGGAAAACAATGAAACGGTACGTCATCGCAGGCAACGGCGTCGCAGGCATAACGGCGGCGCAAGCAATCGTGCGGGCCGACCCCGCCGCCGAGGTGCACCTCTTCGGCGCAGAGACCTACCCCTACTACCGCCGCCCTCGCCTGTGGGAGTTCATCGCCGGTGAGATCGAACAAGAGGCGCTCTACTTCCGACCGCCGGAGTGGTACACCGAGCGTGGCATCCATCTGCACCTGGGGGTTCGCGCCACTTCGCTCGACCCTACTGCCCATCGCCTCACCCTTCGACCGGGCTCAGGGCAGGCGCTGGACAATGGTTCACACGCAGAATACGACCGCCTTCTGCTCGCCACGGGCAGTCGCCCCTTTGTGCCCCCTTTCGAGGGCGTTGACAAAGCGGGCGTCTTTACCCTGCGCACGCTGGATGACGCGCTGGCGATAAAGGCTTACGCGCGTGGCGTCCGCAGTGCGGCGGTCATCGGCGGCGGCCTGCTGGGGCTGGAGACGGCGCGGGCGCTGCGCACCGCCGGCCTGGAGGTGACAGTCGTCGAGTTCGCTCCCTACCTGCTGCCACGCCAGTTGGACGCGGAGGGGGCACAGGTTCTTCAATCGCTGCTGGAGGCGCAGGGGCTGCACATCCTGACCGGCGCGGCCACCGAGACCATCCTGGGCGATGGCCACGCGACGGGCGTGCGGCTGAAGGACGGCCGCGTGGTGGACGGCGAACTGGTGCTCATCTCCACCGGCATCCGTTCGCGGGTCGAACTGGCGCGGGAGGCCGGGTTGGAAGTGAACCGGGGCGTGGTCGTGGACGAGCAACTGCGCACCAGCGGGGCCGACGTCTACGCGGCCGGGGATGTGGCCGAGTTCGAGGGGCGGGTCTACGGCATCATCCCCGCCGCCACGGAGCAGGCCCAGATCGCGGCAGCGAACATGGTCGCCGATCCTTCGACAGGCTCAGGACAAGGTGACAGCGCCACCTACGGCGGCACCATACCTGCCAACACGCTCAAGATCGTCGGCGTGGACCTGACCTGCCTGGGCGAGGCAACGGCCACAGGCGACGAGTTCGTCATCCTACGCCAGGTGGACGCGGCGAGCGGCGTGTACCGGCGGCTGACGCTGCGCGACGGCAAAATCGTGGGCGCCATCCTGCTGGGCGACACGCAGAGCGTCCGGCCGGTGCAGCAGTTGATCGCCAGCGGGCGCGACGTGTCGGCCTATGGCGAGCGGCTGCTGGACGAGGATTTCGATCTGAGGGCGTTGGCGCAGGGACAAATGGAGTAAGAAATTGGAGGTAAACCAATGCACAAAATGACACAAGCGAATCTGGAAGCGGCTTTCGCCGGTGAAAGCCAGGCACACATGAAGTACCTGATCTTCGCCGACAAAGCGGAGCGGGAGGGGTTCCCCAATGTGGCGCGGCTCTTCAAGGCTGTCGCCTACGCCGAGCAGGTGCATGCCACCAACCACTTCAAGGCACTGGGAAATCTGGGCCAGACAACGGCCAACCTGGGAGCCGCTATCGGCGGCGAGACATACGAGGTCGAGGAGATGTACCCCGCCTTCCTGGCGGTGGCCGAATCGCAGGAGGAAAAGGCTGCTAGCCGTTCCAACACCTGGGCGCTGGAGACGGAGAAGGTCCACGCCGAGATGTACGGCGCGGCCAAGGCCGTCGTGGAAGCCGGAAGCGACGCCGAGGTGGGACAGATTTACGTCTGCCCCGTCTGTGGCTGGACCGGAGAGGGCGAACCGCCGGATAGATGTCCACTGTGCGGGGCGAAGAAAGAGAAGTTCGTCACTTTTTGAGAGGAGGCACACCTATGCCAAAAGTGCTTATTCTTTACGATACCCGCACGGGTAACACCGGCCGTATGGCCCGCGCCGTGGCCGACGGGGCCAAGCCGGTGCAGGGAGTGGAGGTCGTCCTCAAGCGGGTCGCGGAAGGCGGCGGTGAACTGGCCGGCGCCGATGCTGTCGTCCTGGGCTCTCCGACCCACCACACCCAGCCCAGCCGGGCTATGAAGAGGCTCCTGCCCGGTTTGAGCAACGTCCCGCTGAAAGGCAAGGTGGGGGCCACTTTCGGCTCCTACGGCTGGAGCGGGGAGGCGCCAGGGATCATAGCGCGGGCCTTGAAGGACCAGGGCGTGCGCGTGATAGGGGAGGCGGTGCGGGCGAGGAGGACGCCGAACGCGAACGACCTGACCAAGTGCAGGGACCTTGGCCACACTGTGGCGGAGAGCGTCGCTACAGTGGGGAGGCAAACGGAGTAGCGCGAATGGCCACGCTGGCTATTGAATCACATCAACTATGTATGGAGGAGGTGCGAGATGCAGGTAGGAAAGGAAGTGCCGGGCTTTACGGCCAAGGCGTATCACAAAGGCGAGATAAAGGAGATCACCCTCTCCGACTACAGAGGACAATGGGTGGTGCTGTGCTTCTACCCGGGCGACTTTACCTTCGTTTGACCGACCGAATTGACGGCAGTTGCCACCAGGTACGATGAGATCAAGGCCCTGGGCGTAGAGGTGCTCTCGGTCAGTGTGGACAGCGTCTTCGTCCACAAGATATGGCAGGAGCAAGAACTGTCCAGGATGGTAGAGGGTGGCGTCCCCTATCCCATGCTTTCCGACCAGGGAGGCGAGATCGGCACGCTGTACGATGTGTACAATGGCTCGGTGAACGTTCGCGGCCGCTTCTTGATTGACCCGGACGGGGTGATCCAGGCGATGGAGGTGCTGACCCCGCCGGTGGAGCGCAACGTGAGCGAACTCATCCGCCAGCTCAAGGCCTACCAGCACGTGCGCGAGACGAGTGAGGTTATGCCCTTCGGCTGGCAGCCGGGCAAGCCGACGCTCAAGCCTGGCATGGGACTGGCCGGCAAGGTGTGGGAGGTCTGGAAACCGGAGAACGCTTTCTAGTCTGGCACAGAGCCAGCGTGGCCGTTCCCTATTGCTCGCGGCGGACGTGCCGTCCGCCAGAAGCCCCGAAGGAGGCGAATATGGAACTGAAAGGCAAACGCATCGCTATTCTGGCCGAGGATATGTATCAGGAGCTGGAGCTGTGGTATCCGCTTTTGCGTATGCGCGAGGCCGGCGCCGAGGTCCAGGTGATCGGCACGGGCAGCGCTGAGACCTATGGCAGCAAGCACGGCTATCCCGTGACAGTGAACGGGGCAGCCGACGAGGTGCGTGCTGAGGACTTTGACGCGGTGGTTATCCCCGGCGGGTATGCCCCTGATCGCATGCGGCGCTATCCGGCCCTCCTGGACTTTGTGCGGGAGATGGACGCTCAGGGCAAGGTAGTGGCCGCCATCTGTCATGCCGGATGGGTGCTGGTGTCGGCTGGCATCCTCAAGGACCGCCGGGCGACCTGCTTCTTCGCCATCAAGGATGACCTGGTTAACGCCGGGGCCACCTACGTTGACGCAGAGGTGGTGCAGGACGGCAATCTCATCACGTCGCGAACGCCCGATGATCTGCCCGCTTTCTGCCGCACGATCATCGCGGCGCTGAAGTGAAGCAAATTCAACAGTCAGTAAAGGAGGTCAAATCAAATGGGTACAAAAGGAAGAGC
>DAOUEC010000293.1:0-9057 GCA_034430655.1 Anaerolineae bacterium | reverse complement strand
AGTTTCCTCACTGCCGCTGCCAGCACCCGGGCCATGACCGCGTCGCCAGCGGTGGGGGGTAAGTTGGCAACTTGCCCCGCCCGGTCTGCGCCAGCGGCCAGCGCCTGGCGGAGCACATCGTCGTCGGGCAGCGGGCTCCGGGGGAGGGCCATCACCTCAACGCTTGTGGTGAGCCCAGTCGAACCACCAGTGGCGTCCTTGATGCGCAACGCCGCCTCCAGCGCACACCTATCGGCCGGATTGATGAGGTACTCTTCACGGTTGATGAAGATACGGCCCCGCCGCCGGTTGACAACCATGCCGCTGGGGTCGAGGACCCTTCCAATAACAACGAGAATACGCATAGTATTCCTCCAGTCTTCAGACCGCATAGGCGCAAGGTTGCAGAGTCTCGGGGTCGCAGAGACGCAAAATCAAACGCGACCTTGAATAGCCGCCTCACGATAGTTGTAGAGCATAGCGCCCAACTTGCGGTACTGGTTGTAGAAATAGTCGAAACGCTGAGGAGTAAGTGGGCCAGTCTCATGTAGAATCTCAAGATGGGCCTTGGTCTCATCGCAGGAGGACAGGGAGTAGGTCAGGTTATGGTCTGATCCGCACGCCGTGCTGGCGGAAGATGTTGCTGGCGATGACGATACGCTGGATCTCGTTGGTGCCCTCGAAGATCTCCGAAATGCGGGCGTCGCGGAAGTTGCGCTCGACGGGGTAGTCCCGGCTGTAGCCCAGCCCGCCATGAATCTGCAACGTCGTGTCAATGGCCCGCGAGGCCACCTCGGAGCCGTACATCTTGCACATCGCCGCCAGTTGAGTGAATGGCTGGCCAGTGTCCACCATCCAGGCCACCCGGTAGACCAGGCTGCGCAGCGCCTCGACCTCCGTGGCCATGTTCGCGATCATCCACTGCACCGACTGCTTGTGGGCCAGTTCCAGGCCGAACTGCTTGCGCGTCTTGGCCCAGTGGATGGAAGCCTCCAACGCCGCCTCAGCCCCACCCAGACAGGCTGCGCCCAGCGTCAGCCGGCCAAGGTCAAGCGTCTTCATGAAACTGACGAACCCCTCTCCCACCTTGCCCAGCACGTTCTCATGCGCCACTCGCATGTCCTCGAAGATCAATTCCGCCGTGGAGCTGCCTCGGATGCCCATCTTGTTCTCGTGAGTGCCCACCGTAAAACCAGGCGTGTCGGACTCAACGATGAAAGCAGTGATGCCACCTCGGACGCCCAGCGTCGGGTCGGTGACCGCCAGGACGGTTACGATGTCGGCGAAACTGCCGTTGGTGTTGAAGGTCTTGGTGCCGTTGATGATCCATTCGTTCCCATCCCGCACGGCGCGGGTGCGGATCGCCGCCGCATCAGAGCCAGCGTCGGCCTCGGTCAGGACGAAAGCGGCGATCTTCTCCCCACGCGCCAGTGGCGTCAGGAACTTCTGCTTCTGCTCCTCGGTGCCGTCCAGGTAGATTGACATAGCGCCGATACCGATGTGGGCGCCGACGTTAGTCGCCGTGGAGGTGCAGACCCGGCCCAGTTCCTCCATCAGGATGCAGTAGCCGGTCTCACCAGCCCCCATTCCACCGTACTCCTGCGGGAAGCAGACGCCCAACAGGCCGATCTTGGCCATTTTCCGCAGCGTCTCAAAGGGCACCTGCCCCTCTCGATCAATCTCCATCGCCAGCGGGGCCACCTCGTTCTCGGCGAACTCCCGCACCAACCGCCGCAGGGCGACGTGTTCAGGCGCAAATGTGAAATCCATCCTCCACCTCCTACGGCGTGATCTCGACGTCTCTGCCGGCCATGATCCGCCGGGCAACAATCACTTGCTGCAGTTCCGTCGGTCCACCGATGATGCCCAGCGCGCGGGCGTCCCGGTACTTGCGGGCCATCGGGTATTCCTCCATGTAGCCGTAGCCGCCCATCACCTGCAACATGCGATTGGTCACACTGCGGGCCACCCGCGCCGCGAATACCTTAACCACCGCCGCGTCAAAGGTCAGGTCGTTCCCCTGGTCGGCCAGCCATGCGCCGTGGTAAACCAGGTAGCGCAGCGCCTCAACCTCAATGAGGCCGTCGGCCAGGTAGTCCTGGATGGCCTGCTTCTGGGCGATGGGGACACCAAACTGGACTCGCTCGCTGGCAAACTGCGCCGCGACGTCCACGGCGTTTTCGGCCACGCCCAGCCCGGCCGCCGCCAGCGTGATCCCCATCCGGTGCAACGCCTGCTGCGCGATGTCCCAGCCCTCGCCCTCCTCACCAAGCCGGTTAGCGGCCGGGACACGACAGTTCTCCAGATAAAGCGTGTTAATGGCGACCCCGCGCAGGCCCAGCGTCGGCTCGCGATAGCCCACCGTCAGTCCAGGCGTGTCCTTTTCGACGACGAAGGCCGTGATGCCGCCGGGCGCGGCCGCGAAGACGAGGAACAACCCGGCAATGCCACCGTTTGCGACCCAGGTCTTGACGCCATTCAGGACTACTTCCCCCTCTGGCCCCCCCCCTGTAGAGGGGGTAGCGCGGGTCTGGAGCGCCGTCGCGTCGGTACCAGCGTCGGGCTCGGTGAGCGCGAAAGCACCGATGGCCTCGCCGGAGGCTAGCAGCGGCAGGTACTGCTCCTTTTGAGCGTCGGTACCGTGCCCCAGGATCGTCATCGCCACCAGGCTCACGTGCGTCGCCAGCGTCACAGCGGTGGACATGCAGTCGCCGGCCAGCGTCTCAATGAGCAAGGCATAACTGACCCCGTCCAATTCCGCACCGAAGTAGTCCTCCGGCAGCGTTGCCCCCAGGAAACCCTGATTGGCCGCCTTACGGAGCACCTCCAAAGGAGGCTTCTCCTCGTGGTCAATCTCCTCGGCCCTGGGCGCGACCTCCTTGGCGGAGAAGTCCCGGAACATGGCACGGAACATCTGCTGTTCTTCACTAAGGATGAAGTTCATTGGCCCCTCCAGAGTTTTCGGGGTGCTCCGGCCCCGCAATGGCACGGTGACACGACGATACAGCGGGGCCGGAGCACCACAGGCAACGGTTCTGATCCCAGCGGCGTGGCCGCGTTGCTGGCTACGATAGATGACGATGTGGCGATGGTGTACAGTTCATTGTGGGCTGCGGGACAGAACACGCTCCTGCCAAACCGTGAACCCTTGCGAAGGTTAGACGGCAAACCTTAGGACAGAACGTCTTCACTAACCGGAAATCGTCTTATTACCAGGGCAATTCGCAACCTTCGCAAGGGTAGGTAAATGCTTCCCCAGGGTTACTTGTCTTTAAATTGCGGCTGCCGCTTCTCGAGAAAGGCGCTGATCCCCTCGCGGATATCCTCGGTATCGGCCAGACCGACGAACTGGCCTGCCTCAATCTCGAGTCCCTCCTCGATGGTGACTTGCAGACCTTCAGAGATGGCCCGCAGCGCGGCGGCGACGGGGAACTTGGACTTGGAGACGATCTTGCGGGCCAGGCCTCGCGCCTCCTTGAGCACCACCCCGGCCGGCACCACCTTGTTGACCAAGCCCACCCGGTAGGCTTCCTGGGCGGTGATCATGTCGCCGGTGAGGATCATCTCAATGGCTTTCCCCTTGTTCGTGAGGCGGGACAATCGCTGCGTGCCGCCCCAGCCGGGGATTAGCCCCAGGTTCATCTCCGGCTGGCCCAGCCGTGCCCGGTCGGAGCAGATGCGCATGTGGCAGGCCATAGCCATCTCCAGGCCGCCGCCCAGGCAGAAGCCGTTGATGGCGGCAATGATCGGCTTGGCGGCTTTCTCGATTTTGAGGTTGACCCCCTGCCCCCGCTTGATAAACTCGCGGGCGGCAGCATATCCCCCTTCGGGCTTGTCCAGCAACGCCTTGACCTCTGGGATGTCCGCCCCGGCGACGAAGGCGTTGGTCCCCCCGCCGGTGATGACGATGGCCTTGACCTCATCGTCGGCCAGTAGTTGGTCAATTGCCTGGTCCAGTTCCGTCACCACCTGCTTGTTGAAGGAGTTGACCGGCGGGTGGTCAATCGTAAGCACCGCGACCTTATCCGCGATTTCGGTTCGGATGTATTGCCATTCTCCCATTTTTCACTCCTTTGGTCCGTGGTCTGTGAATTCGGGATTCGCAGATTCGTAAATTCGGGTTCCGAATTCCGATTCCCGAATCACGATTCCCGAACTACGCGTATTCATGGAATCCCTTCCCCGTCTTCTCCCCCAGGTGCCCGGCGCGGACGCGCAACTTGAGCGGGCGGGAGGGGCGGAAGCGGGGACCCAGTTCCTTCTCCAACGCCTGCAGTGTCTCCACCACCACGTCCAGGCCGATCTTGTCGGCGATGGCCAGGGGACCAACCCGCTCGCCGCCGTAGGTCATCCCCGTGCCGGCGACCATTGACATATCAATGTCGGTGATGCTGGCGATGTGCTCCTGCACGCACAGCGCGGCCTCATTGATGACGGGGTACATCAGCCGCTCGACGCTGAACTTCGTGCCGGCGGGCACCGCGCCCGATTCCTGGAGTTCCTTGATCATCTGGTTAACCACCTCCGACTCGCCGCCGGGATGGTCATAGAAGCCGGCCCCCGTCTTTTCGCCGAAGCGCCCGGCCTCGACCAGTTTGGAGAACAACGGCGCCGGCGTCATGCGGTCGCCGTATTCACTGTACAGATAAGTGCCCACGTGGCCGCAGACGTCAATGCCCAGCATATCCATCAGCGTGAAGGGGCCCATCGGCATCCCCCACTTAACGATAGCCCGGTCAATCTCCGTCGCCGTCGCCGCCCCCTCCTCCAGCGCCAAGACCGCCTCATTGAGGTAGGGCATCAGCAGCCGGTTGACCAGGAAGCCAGGGCACTCCTGGACTACCACCGGTATCTTGCGCAGGCTCTCGGAGAACATCACCACGTCGTCTACCGTCTCCTGGCTGGTATCGAGGCCAGGGATGACCTCCACCAGTTTCATGACGCTAGCGGGGTTGAAGAAGTGCATGCCGATTATCTTATGGGGCCGTTTGGTGGCAACGCCCATCTCGGAGATGGAGAGCGCAGAGGTATTGCTGGCGAAGATCGTCTGCTCTGAGCAGACCTCGTCCAGTTCCTTGAACACGGCACGTTTGATCTCCATCTTCTCCGGCACTGCTTCAATGACAATGTCCACGTCCCCAAACTCGTCGTAGGTGATGGTCGGCGTGATCAGGTCCAGTTTGGACTCCATGTCACCGGTGCTCATCTTACCCTTGTTTACCCGGCGTTGGTATATGGAGCGGGCCTTCTCCATCCCTTTGTCCAGCATCTCCTGGTCAATATCTTTGAGCACTACCGGCAGGCCAGAGTACGTGATGACCTGGGCAATCTCGCCACCCATCGTCCCTGCGCCGACCACTGCGGCTTTGAAGATATACATTCGTCACCTCCTTATAGAATTACCCGGCAACATTTGCGTTGTCCGCGAGAATCATGATCGGCTACTTGCAAACTTGCAGACTTGCGGCTTTGCCGCGCTATGCTTGGTATGGGGTCAAGTAGTGTGTGTTGGCCTACGGATCCCTCTATCAGTTTCCCACCACTACCACGTGGGCAGAGGGACCGCCGCTTCTGGGTTGTCCAGGCGCACGAAGTAGACCCACTGGTCGGGATACTTCTCGAACGCGGCACGGTCGGCCTTACCTAGCGTCTGGCCCACGAAGTAAGCGCCACTTTCAGGCTCAATGGCCACTACTCCTTCCTGACTCTCCAATTCGCCCTTGACTCTCTCAAAGACCTCCCGCCCTTTGGCGATGAACGCCTCCCGCGCCTTCTTGTCCTGCCAGATAGATACGTCTGCCATAGCCCTTCCTCCTCAAATGCCGATTCGCTACTTGCGTTCGATGATCATCGCGCCGCCCTGGCCTCCGCCTACGCAGGCCGTGGTCAGGCCCAGCGTCAGGTCGCGCTTGATCATCTCGTGCACCAGCGTGACCGCGATGCGCGTGCCCGTGCAGCCCACTGGGTGGCCCAGCGCGATAGCGCCGCCGTTGACGTTGACCTTCTCCCAATCCCAGCCCTGGTCCTCCAGTTCGATGCCCACGGCTATGGATTGCGCGGCGAAGGCCTCGTTGAGTTCGATGAGGCCAATGTCGGTGAGTTTCAGGCCTGCGCGCTCCAGCGCCATAGGGACAGCGTAGGCCGGGCCGATGCCCATGATGTCCGGCGGTATGGCAGCGTAGGCATAACTGCGGACGGTACACATCGGCTCCAGCCCCAGCGCCTGCGCTTTCTCGGCTGTCATCACCACCATCGCCGCCGCACCATCGGAGATGGGGCAGGCATTGGCCGGGGTGACAGTGCCGCCTTTCTTGAACACCGTCGGATAGAGAGCGGCTTTCTGCACTGTCAGGCCTGGATTGATGCACTCATCCTCTGTGATGTCTTCATAGGCTACCTCCTTGCCGGCGACCTTCTTGGACACCCGGAAGGGGACGATCTCATCTCGGAACTTGCCCATCCGCGTGGCGCGGAAAGCCTTCTGATGGCTCCGCACGGCAAACTTGTCCTGTTCCTCTTGGCTGATGTCGTACATCATGGCCAGGTTCTCGGCCGTGCACCCCATAATCTGCCCACAGACGGGGTCCGTCAGACCCTCCCACAGGGTGTCAACAAACTTATCGTGGCGCAGTTTGAGGCCCCAGCGAGCGCCCCGCACGCAGTACGGCGCAGTGGACATGCTCTCCGTGCCGCCGCACAGGAACACCTCCCCATCGCCGGCCTGGATAGCCTGGTAGGCCATGCTGATGGACATCATGCCCGATACGCAGTTGCGCTGGATGGTGCAGCCAGGCACGTGTACAGGCACGCCGGCCATCAACGCCGCCACACGGCCGATGTTGGCCGCGTCGCTCTGCTGGCTGATGCACCCCAGAATGACGTCATCAAAGACGTTAGGGTCAACGTCCGCCCTCTTCACGGCCTCCTTGAATACCGCCGCGGCCAGGTCCTGGGCAGGGATGGTGCGGAAAGCCCCACCATGGCTGCCGATGGCAGTGCGACACCCACTGACGATAACGACTTCTTTCATCCCGACCTCCTTCAGTCTTTCGTCTCAGTCTCTCGCCTGCAATCCCTCAATCACCACATCCAACGCCGTCTGATAGAGTGACCGTCGGCCCACCCCTACCATCTCCCGGCGTAGTGGATGCTCCATCAACTGCAACACGCCGTTCATCATCGCCCAGAGGATGCTGGCCGCCTGGCGCACATCGCAGCAGCGAAACGATCCCTCGTCAATCCCCTGCTGCACTGCCTGTATCACCATCTCCAGCCCCTCCAGGCTAGCGGTCAATACCTCCTGGTATACCTCCGGCGTTACCGACTCCCGAAAGCGCCCCCGGTCCATCGCCATCAACAGCCGGAAATACTCTGGCTCCTGCTCGAAGAAACGCAGGTAGGCCTGGCTCAGTCGCCGCAGCCGCTCATCGGCCGGGAGAGACTCCCCCGCCGTGTAAGCACATTCCAGTTCCTCGATCAGTTTATCCAGCCCCTCTAAAAGCAAATGAGCAAGGATCGTCTCCTTGCTCTCAAAGTACAGGTATACGGTGCCCTTGCTGATTTCCGCCTGATCGGCTACGTTATCCACAGTGGCGCGATGGAAGCCGTTCTCGAAGAAAACCTCACGGGCTGCCCTGAGGATGGACTGCCGCCGCTCTTCTTTTTCCCGCTCGCGACGCGCTCTGGTCGTCACGCAGACACCTTTTATGCTAACTCGCGGTCATTAACTGACTTATAGTCATTATATAACGAAAAATCGGCGCTGTCAATAGCCTGGCGAAAATTTTAAGGTATGCCGCGCTTGTGTCTCCTGACTGCTGTGCTATAATGAAATGCCAAATAGCAACCGTTCACAGGAGGCACCGTGCGTCGCTCAAAAGCCCGACGAACGCGCATCATACTCTGGATTATCAGCCTGCTGGTCGTCATCAGCATGGGGCTCAGCCTCGCGGTGGCATTTGTGCCGCCACGCCGTACCACACCTACACCTATGCCCATCCCCACCCTCACTCCTTTCCCTACCCGCACGCCCACGTCCACTCCTGCGTGACGACCAACACAGACGAGGAGATCACATAATGGATAAAATCGGCGCGTTTACCTTCGTCCTACACACCCACCTGCCCTACTGCCGCCGGGCCGGGCGCTGGCCCCACGGCGAAGAGTGGCTCCACGAAGCGGCTGCTGAGACCTACGTCCCCCTGCTGAATGTGCTCCACGACCTGCACGAGGCTGGACTCCCCGCCAGGCTAACCCTCGGCCTGACCCCTATCCTGTGCGAGCAACTGGCCGACCCACTGGTACAGGAGCACTTCGAGGCCTACCTGGAGGAAAAGATTCAGGCTGCCGAGGGGGACATCCCTCGCTTCCGGGAAGGGGAGAACCCCCACGCCGAGTATCTGGCGACTTTCTACCGGGATTGGTACAGCAACATCCTGCGTTCCTTTCAACAACGCTACAATCGCGACGTCGTGGGGGCGTTTCGCCGCCTGCAGGATGCCGGCGTGGTGGAGATCATCACCTGCGCGGCGACTCACGGCTACCTGCCGCTGCTGGGCACCGACGGTGCCATCCGGAGCCAGGTGAAGGCCGGCATCGCTTCGTACAAACGGCTCTTTGGGCGCGCCCCCCGCGCTATCTGGCTGCCCGAGTGCGCCTACCGTCCCGCCTACGTCACCGATGGCGGCAGCGTGCGGCCGGGGCTCGAAAGTTTCCTGGCCGCTGAGAACCTGGGTTGCTTTTTCGCCGAGACACACACAATTGAGGGGGGGCGGCCGGTGGGCAAGGCAGCCGGCGACGCCATCGGCCCCTACGGAGCCATCGTGCGCAACTACGTCCTCCCGTTGGAGCAATTTGAGTTGCCCGACCGCCCACGCTCCACCTACCGCCCCTACTACGTCGTCAACACCACTCCCGGCGTGGTCAGCGAGCACTCCGGCGTCGCCGTTGTCGGGCGCAACAACCGCACTGGCATGCAGGTATGGTCGGCTGACTGGGGCTATCCGGGCGACTACGACTATCGCGAGTTCCACCAGAAAGACCACATTTCGGGGTTGCAGTACTGGCGTGTGACCGGCG
>DAOUEC010000292.1:0-2124 GCA_034430655.1 Anaerolineae bacterium | reverse complement strand
CACATAGTTGCCGGTCAGGTAAGCCGGGACCTGTAGAGGATTGACCGTTTTGCCGTCCGCATCCAGTTTGGCCTTGACTACGACCGTCTGGGCATCAACCGCTTCGATGGTGTCGATGTAATCTTTGAAGTTATTGCCAGCATTGGTTGAGTACTTGATATTGGAAGCCCAGGTATAGGCAACATCATCCGCAGTCACCGGGGTACCATCGCTCCACTTTGCGGCAGCCTTGATCTTGAAGGTGATCTCGGTACGCGCATCGTTCCACGTATAATCACCATCCGCCAGCAGAGGATATGCCTTGCCATCGAGCATGTTGTACAGGTAGGGGGATTCGAACATGATGACGCGGACATTGTCCTGCTGGTTGACAGCCATCGCATTATTGTTGCTGGAGGAGTATGGATTCCAACCAACAACCGGACCCCACTGTTGACCATTGGAGTACAGGGTTTCGTTCCGGGGGTAAGCAACCACGACGGGCTCCGGCGTGACCTCGACGATGACCTCAACGGTCTCCTTGACGACCTTCTCGACTGGCACTTCCACCGTCCTATCGATGACCTCTGGCGCAGGTGGCGCGCAGGCAGCGAGCACCAGGCTCAGAATCACTAGCGAACTCGCAAGAAACAGAATTGACTTACGCATCTCTTTTCTCCTTTCTTTTTAACTTGACTTTATGCGAATGGCCTGGTAAACTTGTGCCCTGTGTGAAGCTTTGCTCCGCACAGGTTCTGTGTACAGGTCTTCCCTCTGCCTATGCCAAGCCGGGAGTGAAGGCCTGTACGCATCTATCATCACATCGCTTCAAATTTCTCATCACCCCCTTTCATTTCACTTGAGCAACTTTAAGCAGAACCACAAGAGGCTCTAATCACCAGTTCCGTAGGCAAGATAATCCTGTGGGCGGGAGCCTCTTCCTCTGAGGAGTTTTCCAACACACTCAATAGCAGCTCTACTGCCATCAAGCCCATGCGTTCGATCGGCTGACGAACGGTTGTCAGTGCCGGTTCAATCACCGAGGCAGCAGGAATATCATCGAAGCCAATCAAGGCAACGTCATGGGGAACTTGCCAGCCCGCCTGGCGGAGAGCTTTCAGAGCACCGATAGCCATCATGTCGCTGGCAACGAAGACGGCGTCGGGGGAGGCAGGGAGCAACCGTTGCATGCCCATCACGCCGCTGCCCTCGCTGAAATCTCCCTCGACGATCAAGTCCTCCTCCACTAGAATGCTATGCGCTTGCAGCGCCTGGCGGTAGCCCTCGAGGCGATCCTGGCCGTGGAGCGTGTCCAGTCGGCCGGTGATGACGGCGATGCGCCGGTGTCCCAGACGGATCAGGTGCTCGACCGCCATCCGCGCCCCGGTGACGTTGTCAGCATCCACATAGTGGACCCGCTGGTTGGGATGTCGCCCCACAGAGACGAAGGGGATCTGGTCACGCAGCAAGTTGAGGATGAGCGGATTGTCCAGCGAGGTCGAAGCCACGAGCACGCCGTCGAGGTAACCGTGGCGCAGGACGCGCTGGTACATTTCCTCCCGTCCGGCAGGGTCGTTAAACAGGGAAAGCAACAGTTGGTAGTGGTGAGCGTTACAGGTCTCGGTGGCTCCGCGCAGCAGGAGGGGGAAAAAGGGATCGGTGAAGAGCGTTGTCACTGCTTCGGGAATGACCATACCGATGATCTGAGTGCGCTTGGTGACCAGGCTACGGGCAACCGGGTGAGGTCGGTAGCCGGATTGGTGGATCGCCTGCTGCACTCGTTCCCTGGTTTCAGGACGTACATTGGGGTGGTTGTTGATGACGCGAGAAACGGTGGAGCGGGAGACACCGGTCAGTCGGGCAACTTCTTCTAAGGTAGGAGACATTGATGGCTTCTGGGAGCGCTCTCATATAATCCTAAGAAAAAATCACGTTTTGCGGTCGAAGAAGGGGTCTTAGAGGCAGTTTGTGGGAGCGCTCTCAATAACAATATACCACAGATCGGCAAGTTTGTCAAGAGGTCGTGACAGCAGGGTATAGTTCAAAACTTTGGGGGACTTTGGGCAACGGGGCGGTAGACCTGCTGCCAGGCCCATTGGAAACGGCCACTGTGTAACTCACCAAGAGCGGCCAGCATTGCTTGAG
>DAOUEC010000291.1:0-4512 GCA_034430655.1 Anaerolineae bacterium | reverse complement strand
CGAGGTGCCAATATGATGAATACGCTCAATAGCCAACACAGTCTATACCGGTCCGTCGTGTTCCGTAGCCTGACCGACGATCAGATCGCCCGGCTGCACGAGGCCAGCCTGGAGATTATGGCGCGGACGGGGATGCGTTTCTACGAACAGGAAGCGCTTGACCTGTTCAAGAAAGCCGGGGCCGACGTTTCTGACGGCAACCTGGTGCGCATCCCGCCTCATCTGGTGGAGTGGGCGTTACGGACTGTGCCTAAGAGTATTACCATCTATGACCGTGATGGCCGGCGGGCGATGATGCTAGGTGGTTACCGCAGTTACTTTGGCGTTGGCTCCGACTGCAAGTATATCTATAGCCCGTACACCGGAGAGCGCCGCCAGGCCGTGCTGGACGACGTGGTCAACGGCGTGCGTCTGGTGGATGCCTTGCCCAATCTGGACTTCGTGATGTCTATGTTCATGCCGGCCGACGTGCCGGTGGAAACCTATGAGCGTCATCAGATGGAGGTCATGCTGCGGGAAAGCCACAAGCCTATCGTCTTTGTCGGTCTTGAGGCAGCCAGCACTGTCGACGCTGTAGGGATGGCCATGGCCGTGGCTGGGGGGCTGGAATCGCTCCAACGCTATCCGTTCGTCATCAACTACGTCAATCCAACCTCGGCCTTCAAGCACGACCAGGAGGGCGTGCAAAGGTTGCTCTTCGCCGCTGAGCGTAATCTACCCACCATCTATATACCGGGCAATTCCCGTGGAACGACTGCGCCCATGACCGTGGCTGGGGCGATGGCCTTGGGCAACGCGGGGCAACTGGCCGGGTTGCTGCTGTCGCAACTCAAACGCGAGGGCTCGCCCTTCATCCGCACCGCTGCTGGCGGCGGCACATTGGACATGCGCGCGATGGTCAGTAGTTATGCTGCCCCTGACGGAGGCCCCTTTGGCTGGGATCTCGCTCATCACTATGGCCTACCTATTTTCGGCACGGCCGGGTGCAGCGACGCCAAGGCATTTGACGCCCAGGCGGCAGCTGAAGCGGCCCTGTCTCTGTTCGCCAATGCTGTCGCTGGGGCGAATTTAGTCCACGACATTGGCTACCTTGATTGCGCTATGACCGGATCGTTGGAGTTGGTCGTCTTCTGCGACGAACTCATCGGTTGGATCAGGCGTTACCTGCGAGGGCAACTGGAGATAAGTGAGGAGACGCTGGCTCTGGATCTGATCCACGAGGTTGGTCCCGACGGCAGCTTTCTGGAGACAGGACACACCTTGCGCCATTGCCGGGAGGATTGGCTTCCCAATCTTGTGGACCGGCGCGACTACACTAACTGGGTAGCGGCTGGCGCCACCACGCTGCAGGAACGCGCAAACCAAAGAGTGCGGGAAATACTGGAAACGCACCATCCTGAGCCATTGCCTGATGATGTCTACCGACGAGTCGAAGCCATCACCCAACGAGCCGACGCGAAGGCCAAGTTGAATTCGCGTATCCGCTTGGGCTAAGTCAGCCCGCTGAACACAATTAGTGAGTCCCTGATACTGCCAGGTCTCAATTACCTGGATGAGAAGTAGTGATGACTATGGAAATATATCCCGACTTTTTCAACGACGTCTTTGGGCCAATTATGCAGCCCGGCTCTAGTTCGCATACTGCGGCTCCGTGCCGACTGGGCTATTTGGCCAGAAGTTTGTTGGGCGAGCAACCGAAAAGGATCCAGGTTGTGCTAGATACGGAAGGATCCTTCGCTGGGACCTTTGGCATAATGACCGAGGATAGCGCCATGCTGGCTGGCGCGATGGGCATCCTGCCTCACGACATCCGTATCTTTGAAGCGCAAAAGATCGCCGAGCGGGTTGGGATCGACTATGTTTTCGAGTTCACGGAAATGAAGGAAAGCACACACATCAATGCGATGAAGTTCGTGCTCACCGGCGAAAGCGGCAAGGTAGTCACACTGGTGGGCGATTCTACCGGTGGCGGTATGATCGAGACGAAGGTGGTCAATGGGTATCCCTTGCGGGTCAAGGGGGACACCTACGTTGTTCTCGTTTTCGATCCTCAGCAAGTCGTTACAGCGACGCAGATTGAGCAACTCAAGACCCATCTCCCGGCCGTTGTGGACACAGGTACCAGCTATATCGAGGGAAAAGGAGTGCTCCATTTCTTCAAGATCGCTGATTCGCCCGATCTCGGCGCCATTAGAGCAATGCTCCCTAATGCACAGGTAGGCTTGCTCAAACCTGTGCTGCCGGTGATCACCCGGCCAGAGCGGAAGCCACAGCTCTTTGACACAATGACACGTTGGCGGGAGATCGCTGAGGAACGGCGACTTGCCCTCTGGGAAGTGGCCGTACAGTACGAGGTGGATGCATCCGGATGGACGCGCGAGGAAGTGATTGAGTACATGCGCATGGTGGAACGCAAGATGTACCGGCAGACCCACGCGGTCTATGAGGAGGACGTAACTGTTCCATTGAGCCCCTTCAAGGTCAATTTTGCGGCCGAGTGGGAGACGTATACGTATTCTCCCCGGCGGCTCACAGACGACGTGACGGCCAACGCCATCAAATGGGCATACGGCGCGGGGTCGGGAATCCCAGGTGTAGAGACCGTCGCTGGCCCGATGGGGAGCGGCGGTGGCTACATCCATGCGGCGCTGTGGGCGGTCAAAGAAGCCAGGGGTTTCAGCGACGACGATCTGATTCGTGGCCTGTTCATAGCAGCGGGGATTGGAGCACTTGCATTCACGAGGACCGAGCCGACGGGGGAACGCATCGGCTGCACCGGAGAATGTGGCATCTGTGGCGCGATGGCCGCGGCGGGTATAGCAGAGATGGCGGGCGGTACCCCGGAACAGGTAGAAAACGCAGCCTCCTTGTCGCTCCAATCGGCCATCGGCATCCCCTGCGATCCAATTCCTGGCGGCCTTGGCCAACCCTGCCGAAGCCGGGTGATAGCAGCCACCTGCATGGCAAGTGTCTTTGCGGATCTGGCGCTTTCTGGTCGGGATGCAATCCTGCCGTTGCACGAAGTCATAGACGTCGCCGATGCCGTCGGTAGGCGGCTGCCGCCAGAGCTGCTCTGCACGTCTCAAGGCGGGGCCTCCGCGACACCGACGGCCCGTAAGCGGGCATCGGCGTACCGGGTCTGGTTTGAGCAAAGCCAACCGGAGGACAGACCGCCTGGCAACCTTATTTGAAGGATTCTCTCGTTCGGGCCGGGTGATTAAGCGTCTGGTCCTTTTACCACACAGATGAAGGAGACCATACCCATGAAGGTTCTCATTGCTAATCAGGATCAGGTATCTGCTCTGCTGCCCATGAACGAGTGCATTGAGGTGATGGAGGATGCGCTCAAGATGCTGGCTGGTGGAGATGCCACTTTGCCGTTGCGTACCATGTTAGTTCTGCCAGATGGGCAGAGTTTGATGGGACTGATGCCATCCTACCTGGGTGGCATTCAGTCAGTGGGGGTCAAGGTCATCGCCGCTTTCCCCAAGAATTATGGTACCGAATATGATGCGCATCAGGGGGTGGTGTTGCTATTTGACACCGATCGGGGATTGCTGCGTGCAATTGTGGATGGCACGGCTGTAACTGCTATCCGCACAGCCGCCGTCAGCGGTGTGGCAACCAAACTGCTGGCTCAAGAGGATGCCGGCGACCTGGCTATCATTGGGGCTGGGACACAGGCCCGTGCACATCTGGAGGCTATGTTGTTGGTCCGCGAGATCCACCGGGTGCGGATGTACAGCCTCCCACGGGAGGGCGCTTACCAGTTTGCCGAGCGTGAATCAAACCGACACAGGATTGAGATTGAAGTGAAGGAAACGGCTCAGGAAGCGGTTGACGGTGCCGACATTATATGTACCGTGACGACTGCCAAGGAACCGGTGGTAAAGGGGGAGTGGATTGCAGCCGGGGCACATATCAATGCGGTTGGTGCTTTCACGCCGACCACGCGAGAACTTGATACAGATGCGGTGGTCAAGTCACGGTTTTACGTTGACCGGCGTGAGTCAACGTTGAACGAGGCCGGCGAATTCCTCATCCCAAAGAACGAGGGTATGATAGATGATGATCACATTGTGGGCGAGATCGGTGAGATTTTGCTAGGGAAGGTTCAGGGGCGCACTTCGCCGGGTCAGATCACCATGTTCAAGTCGCTGGGGATTGCCATTGAGGATCTGGCTTCGGCGCACCATATCTTCAACAAGGCGCAGGAAAAGAACCTGGGTACGTGGGTCGAGATCGGCGGTCGACATTATGGCAGTTCTTAGTTGAGATCCAGGGAGGCACTTCAGACGTGAAAATGGATGGGAACGATAGGGTAGCCGAGTTTGTCTTGGATGTGACGTGGGAGAGTGTGCCGGAGGGGGTGCGACGCCGAGCCAGGATGTGCCTGCTCGACAATCTGGGAGCGGTTCTGGGTGGTACACTGACGCCTGTCAGTCGCATCGCTGCTGACTATGCCTCGGAAACGTGGCGTGGTGACGAGGCGACCATTCTACTCCATCACAA
>DAOUEC010000290.1:0-9170 GCA_034430655.1 Anaerolineae bacterium | reverse complement strand
AGGAACGCAAGTCTGACAATCCGGCGACGGCGGCGAGATTGTTCATTGTTCATTGCTTCATGCTTCATTGTTCATTGCTCAGGGCTTTTCCATTGCGCCGATGGCACCGAAGGCCGGGCGGTCAACCCCATCAAAGTCCAGCAGGCTATAGGGGGCGTTGGGGTCGGTAGGGTCGCGGTTGCACTTGTTGGCAAAGTCCAGGTTCCAGAGGAAGGCCAGCCGCACGAAGCCCCATTCCCGCATCCGCTGGAACGCCTCTACGTACCACTGTGCCTGCTCCTCCAGGGTGTTATCCAGCGCGAACTCAAAGCCTGGCGGATAGCCACCCAGGCCCTCGGCCGAGGCCCAGCCGAACTCCGTCACGCAGAGCGGCTTATCGCTCCCAGCAGCCGCGATGCGGTCGTGGTAGCCCCAGAGGGTGGATTTGAAGGACCAACTGTGGTCGGGATTGTCGAAGGGGCCACGGAACTGTGCTGTCGGGTCGTCGTACCCCTCATCCCACGCTACGTTGGGCGGCATGTTGATCCCATTGTGGTGCACGCCCACGCAGTTGCAGTAGTCCAGGAAGCCTGCCGCAACCATGCGGTCGAAGTAGTCGAAATCGTCCATCCAGATGACGCGATTGCCATCAACTTTCGTAGATCCAACGGGCGAGAGCGCGCCGCTGATGACGATGACGTTGGGATCGCGGCTTTTGATGGTCTGATAGGCCAGCCGCAACATCTCGACGTACCGCTCAGGGTTGACTCCCTCGGCGGTGTCCCACTCGCGGTCCAGGTTCTGCTCGTTCCAGATCTCGATGGCGTGGAGGCGGCCCTGGTAACGGTCCACCATGCGGCCCAGGAAGCCAGCGAAGAGGGTCAGGTCATCGGGAGGCGCGCCTTCCACGTTGTCGTCGAAGTAAGTGCGCGACCAGTGGGGCGCGTCCACGACACTGAACATAACTTTGATGCCCCGCCGGTTGGCGGCTTCCACGACCCAGTCGAAGCCGCTCCAGTCCATCTCTTCTGGACTGCCCTCAAAGTGGGACCAACGCACCTGCTGCTTGACCCAGCCCAGACCGAGGCTCTTCACCTGGCCCATGGTATAATCGGCGTCACCCACTACGCCGTGGGCGGCGATGCCGTAGCCGAAGGTTTCTTCTGCCAGCGGGACGGTGGGGAGCACAGCAGCGCTCGTGGGAGTGGGCTGGACGGCGGTTGCCTCCACAGTGGGAATAGCGGCTTCACCAGTAGGCGTGGCCTCCACCTCCTGCTGGACGCGTCCACTGCCAGGACCGAACCAGCCATACCAGGTACAGAACCCTCCGACCAGGACGAGGATGAGCCAGGTTGCAATCACGACATAGAGTCGTTTGCTACTTAACCCCTGATTGCCATGCGAGGAATCAGACATTGTGATCTCCTTATGGTCAAAGGGGCTCGGCGGCAGCCGAACCCCCTATCTTATTCACCTTGTCGCTCAGAAAAAGCACATGCTAGGGCAGTCCGAAGAAGATACACGCGATGATAACCACAACACCGAACCAGTATAGCACGGCCTGCGGTCGCGGTCAACACACCTCAGCACGTGCCCAATACTGCGTGGAGCGCATCGCAGGCCGAGCAACTCCCACCTGGGCGGCTGCAAGCATGTGTCAGGCGCGGTTCAAGATGGGGACAGGATAAGCACAAAGGGCATCGTCCACTGTTACAACGGTCAAACCGTGTTCCAGTGCTTGACAGATCAACATACGGTCAAATGGGTCACGGTGAATTTGCGGAAGACCAGCGAGTTGAGACACACTGGCTTCATCGAGAGACAAACTGGCTATCTGGTGTTTTTGGCGTTGTATCGGTAGATAGATGTTTGGAGGTTGAGGCAACGGAAGTTTGCCAAGTCGGTGTTTGACGATTGCTTCCCATAGCGACACGGTGCTCAAGTAGACTTCGTTATTGAGATCACGAATGCCATCTCGCATACCTTCTGGCAAACGTTCATCCCCGCTGATGAACCAAAGAAAGATATGAGTATCCAAAAGGAGTCTCATCGTCCCTCGAACTCTTGAATGATGTTCTCTGGTAATGGATCATCAAAGCCGTCTGGCACAACGAACTCTCCGGTGCATAATCCAAAAGGTCGTACTGGCTTAGAAGTTGAAGTAACGGGCCTGAGTTCTGCCATTGGTTTACCGGCTTTCACAATAACAAGTGTCTCACCAGCTTCCACACGCAGAAGATAGGCTGATAAATCTTGTCTTATTTCATCTACACTGACCTGAACCATAAGGTGATTATCAATCGCAGACATTTTGAAATCAGTCTCCCACCAATTCCTTGCCACACACCTAGCATCAGTATAGCACAGCCCGCGGTCCTGGTCAACACATCTCAGCGCGTGCCCAGTACGTTGTGGAGCGACTCGCAGGCCGGGCAACCCCCGCCGGGGCGGATGATGGCGAAACTGGCCTGCGGGTCGCAGTCTCTCTCGTGTATGTTGCAATCGCCACAGTCATTGCGGACAAAGTCGACATTCCACACGATGACACAACGCACCATTCCGGTCTGGATGCTCAGTTGTACAGCCTCTGTCAGCCAGGCCGCTTGCTGGGCCAGTGACGTGCCGTTCCCCCAGCTGAAGTTGCTGGGAAGCAGGTTCGGGCAAGTGCCCTCCGGAGTGACGTATCCCATCTCGGTATAGAAGAGTTGGCGTGTGCCCCCAAAGGTGTTATAGTAGTTTTCGGTCTGCGGCAAGAAAAACCACGAGTGATGTGTACTTCCGGGGTCGGCTGGATGGCCGATGCGTGCCGATGGGGAGGTAGCCCCGGCATTGTGGTGGGCACCGATATAGTTCATGCATTGGGCAGCGCCAGCATTGTACATTCCCTGTAGGAAAGGCAGATCATCACAGCCGTTGGGCCCGCAGCCGCCGAAGTAGCCGGTCGGGGCCGGCGCGGCGCTGATGACGGCAGTGCCAGAGTTCGCGGCTTTGATGGCGCTGTAGGCTGCACACAGCAGGTTCGTGTATGCCTGCGGGCTGATGTAGCCAATCTGCCATTCTCGGTCAATGTTGGGCTCGTTCCATATCTCGATGGCGTCGGCCCCAGCAGCCGCCAGCCCGGCCACCCAGTTGGCGAAGTTCTGCTCGAAGCCAGACTGAGTGACCATGCCAGGTGTACCCAGGGCGCTCAACTGTATCTTGAAGCCGTTGGCGTGCGAGACTGCGATGAGGCCCGAAGCATCCTGCCCATAATGTACCTGAACCTTGGCCCAATTCATGCCTGCATAGTGCATTTTATTGGCGTATGGGAAACCGGTGTCGCGGATGTGTCCCCCCAGCTCGAACGAGCCGACGCTGACCGGCGCGGGTGCGGGAGGCGGTGCCTCCGCCGCCTCCCCGGCCTGGATCACCACCAAGAGGTTGGTGCCGAAGAACCCCTCCGCTGTCTTCATGCGCCAGACGCCGGTGTAGACACCTGGCTCGGCAGGGGCCTTCATCTCCACGCTGACCTCCACTTCTTTGCCAGGCTCCACTGCGCCCACCTCGACGCTATCCGGCGTTCCCATCTGCGCGTTGCTGGAGAAGGCCAGGACAGTGTCCTCAGGCCAGGCGCAGGTGCCGCTGTTGCGCACGCGCCAGGTCTTGACGAACTCCTCCCCATTGTCCAGTTGTGTGTTGTCGGGGATGGTCACATCGGCCACGTAGGAGGCGCCGAGGCAGGTGGAAGTTGCTTCCCCCGTAGCCTCCAGCGTCGGCGTCGTCTCCACTGTCGCCGTCACCTCCGGCGTGGCTGCCATCGGCGTGGGCACCGGCGTCGGCTCGGCCACTGTGACCGCCACGGAGCCGTGGTCGAAGCCCGCAATTGTCGCGCCGACGGTGTACGTGCCGGTCGTGACCATCACCATCCAGGTATAGCCAGGCTCGGTGAGCGGTGAATGCTGTTGGTCTACAGTCGCCGCCGCGCTAGCAGCGGTCCAGACGACCTCCATCTCCTGGCCCGTGGGAGGGGTGGCGGCTGTGCGATAGGCTGCCACCGCGTCCACGATGCCCTCGGCGTTGCCGGGAGCGAACATATCGGCCACGGCGATGCCGCCCAGGTGGTAACGCTGCGCCCAGCGCAACTTGGCGGCGAGATTAGCGGCCGTGCCTAGCCAGACGGTGTGGGTCTCCCCATCGTCGGCCCGGTACTCGATCCGGTACGTCCCCATGGCCTCCTGGGGCACGATGCCTAGGATCGTTCCCGTCCCCGAAAGACCGAATTCCACCTCGCTGCCGGGCTCGACCCGGCTTACTTCGTCGAGGGCCACCGTTTCTCCGAAGGGGGCCAACGTCTGCTCCAGCGAGACGTAGTCAACCGCGTCGCCGCTCCGTTCCACGCTGAGAGAGGAG
Organism: Anaerolineae bacterium; assembly: GCA_034430655.1. Lineage (GTDB taxonomy): Bacteria > Chloroflexota > Anaerolineae > B4-G1 > B4-G1 > JAUWNP01. Next base: position 4,802 of record DAOUEC010000290.1, on the reverse strand, counting down.
ACCAGCATGTGCAGTTTGTGGCGCTCCACCTGGGCCGTGGCCCAATCGAGCAACTGCTTTGTCTCGCCTCCCTCGACGTAAGCAGCGGGGTCTTCGGGGAAGGGGACTTTGACCGCATCGGCGGCGGAGCCGAGTGCTGCCCAGTCGTACCCCCCTGTATCCCACCCGCCGTCGGTAGGCGTCGGGGGTTCGACGGCGATGGTCAGCCGCAGCCCTGCGGCGTGAAGGGCACGGGAGAGTGCGCTGACGAAAGCGGTGTAAGCGTCACGCTCGTCGGGCGCGACTCCCCGGTAATCAACATCCACGCCAGCGAAGCCCCTTTCGGTGCACAGTTGCACGATGTTGGTGACGTGGTTCTCCTGGATTTCGGGTATTGTCAGCAGGTCGGAAAGCAGGCCCCGGTTGACGGTCGCACCGGGAGCCCAGTTGCGCAGAGTGGGCAGCACGGCGTAGGGATGGGGTGACCCCGCCCCTACTTCGCCTGGTTGCAGCAGGCCGTCGGGGTCGCCTACAAAATCGCCATCCGTGCCCAAGAACAGTCCGGTAGGATTAACCTCGTCGAGCACACCGGTGCCGGCCGCCGCCGGGTCGTCGTCCGGCCCCAGGTAGGCGGAGACAGTCGGCGTGATCGGCCCAGCCTGGACGATCACGAGGCAGGCGGGGATGTCGGTCGCCTGGGCGCGGATAACGCGGATAAACTCATGCTCGGCGACGTCGGTGTGGAGTTCACTGCCCACCCATTCCCACGTCTCGCCAGTCCAGGTATACAGGTCGAGCGTCTCCCACGGCTCTGCGTCGTTGGGCACCGCCACGTCAATTATCACTGGCTGAGAGGGTTGGCCACGTGCCTGGATCTGATAAAGGGGGCTCTTGACGACCAGGTAGTCAGGCAGAGACTCGACCGCCTTGCGCAGCGCGGCACCGGCCGAGCCTTCCAGGAACTCCAGGCGCGGCACTGACTCCAGCCGCACCCGCAACTTGCCGGCGAAGGCTGCGGGGTCCACGCTCAGCGTCAGCCCGTCGGGATGAGAGGTGGCGCTGTTTTCAGCGTTGATGGTGGTGTAACCGACGATGCCCAGCCGTTCCAGGAGCGAGATAGGGGGCAGAAGCAGGGCAACGATAACCAGCACGCCGATCACGCCGTAGAGCCAGGCCCCGGTGCTCAGTTGCTCGCGGACCTGGGCAAAGGTAGCCCCGAGCCGCTGGCTGAACGAGGGAACCTCGCTTGGCACCTCTGCCTCCGGCACGGCCTCCACCGCCACAGCGCCGACCGCTTCCGGCCTCTCCTCTTCTTCCGGCACGGCCTCCACCGCAACGGCAGCAGCATCCTCCTCCGGTACGGCCTCTATGACCTCGGGGGGTGTGACTATCTCACCTGGCAGGACGAAGCCACGTTCCCGCAATCGTTCCTTGAGGTCGGCCAGCGACTTAGGCCCGAAGCCCTTCAGGCCGGTGATCGCTTTGTCTCCCTCCTCGAGCCTGGTCAGCACGTCGCCCACGGTGCTGATACCCACCCCGAGCAGCGCGTTTCTGGCGCGGGTACGCAGCCCCAGTTCGGCGATAGAAAGATCAGGCGAACCTTTCTGCTGCTCAGGCTGGACGTCAGACGTCGGGTCTTCCATTGGGACCTCCTCACGCGCAATACTCGTCTTGCACTCCGGGGGGGGGATGGTGATGACGGGGCAAGCGTGAAAACGGCGGCTCGAAGCCGCCCCCCCATTCGCAGCACCTTCCAGGTGCCTACCCCCGCCTGGGAAAGCGCCGGGTATTCTAGCACAGGCAGGGCCTTTTGGCAAACAGGAGGCATCTGGTGCTGGATGCTGGATACTGGGGGCTGGGGGCTGGATGCTGGATAATAATAGCAGGCTTGACACTGCCGCCGCCTGTGCTATCATACGGGCCACTCGCCAGTGACTCGGTCAAGGCAAGCGCGAGAGACCCGGAGAATCACGCCGCCCGAGGAATCCGGGATGAGGGACTGTCCCCGCTGTCAAGTTCATCGGGTGTGTTTCAAATGGGTTGGCGGATATTGTAGGCCGGAGTGATATTCCGGCCAGTTGGCGGATTACCAATCCGCCCTACAACTGAGATGGAACGCACCCAAGTTCATCTGCACAGGGTTCAAACGCTGGAGAAGGTGGGGCAATAGATGGTGATGAGAACCCGGTGGCTTCACTTCGTTTTCGTCGCCACACTCCTGGTGGTTGCTGTCCTCAGCCCACAGGCACCCACCGTGGCCGCAGCAGGCGTTCCCGATTACCGGTTCGGCGTCGTCGAAGCCTATGCTGCCCCGGCCGCCGCCAGCGCCCTGGGTGCTGGCTGGGAGCGCGTCACCTTCCGCTGGAACGAGATCCAGCCCAACGGTCCCGACGAGTGGAACGTCGTACCTATCTCAGACGGGCAACTGGCGGCAGAACTATCGGCCGGCCGCCAGGTCGTTGGTCTCCTCGTCACCACGCCCGGCTGGGCCACCGACCTGGGAATAGGCCCCGGCGTCCCCCAGGGCCTATACCTCCCCGCTGACGACTCCAACAACCTGTGGGCTAACTTCGTGCGTACCATCGTAGCCCGCTACGCCGGCCGCATTGACCACTGGATCGTCTGGAATGAGCCCGACATCTCCGACACGCAGCACATGAGTTGGGGGGGCTCCGTCGCGGACTTCGTCCAATTGCTGCGCGTCGCCTACAGCGTGGCGAAAGAGACCAACCCCAACGCTGTCATTCACATGGCGGCTGTGACCCACTGGTGGAACGAGCACTGGTTTGGCCAGTTTCTCGACGCGCTCGTCGCCGACCCTAACGCCGCAGCCAACGACTACTACTTCGACGCCGCCACGCTTCACATCTACTTTCAGCCCGAAACCGTCTACGACCTGACGGCTCACTATTACCGCCTGATGCACAACCGGGGCATCCACAAGCCGATATGGATCGCAGAGACCAACGCTGCCCCCTCCAACGACCCCGCCTGGCCCGTGCCCAACGCCCAGTTCAACGTCTCGCTAGAGGAACAGTCCATCTTCCTCATTCAGGCCTTCAGCCTGGGGCTGGCCGCCGGTGCAGAGCGCATCGCCGTTTACAAGATGGCTGACACCGAGACTGACCGCGCCGCCAATCCCGAACCTTTTGGGCTGGTGCGGTTGGACGGCAGCCGTCGCCCCGCCTTCACCGCCTATCAGGTCGCGACGGTCTACTTTTCGGGTTTCCGGGGCGGCAGTTGGGACCGCCGCGACGAGATCTCGGTCGTGACGATAGACCGGGGCCCGCGGACGACGACCGTGGTCTGGGCGCGCACGCCTGAACTCCAGACCGCGATGATTCCGGCGCGGACGACCCGTGCGCTGCTGGTGAACGTGCGGGGCGCGGCCCATTACGTCTACCCCGAGCGCGGCTACTACTTCCTCGACCTTCCCGGCGCCGACTGTGCTGGGGGCTGTCTGATGGGGGGCGCGCCGCTGATGCTGATCGAAGAGGCCCCCGCCAGCGCCGATACCGCCCCCCCACCTCTCTCGCCGACGCCACCGCCCGTGGAGAACGCCAACCCCAATGCCACCCCTGACCTCTCCCCTGTAGGGGAGGGTGAGGAGGGCTTGCCCACTCCCACACCTACTTTCACCCCCACCCCAACCCCCACGCCAACCATCACTCCGACACCAACCAGCACACCAACCAACACACCGACCAACACACCAACCAGTACGCCTACCCTCATCCCCACTCCCATGCTCACCCCCACTTCCACCCCCATCCCCCTCCCCAGTTCGGACGTTCCCTCCGGCCGGCCATGGCTGCTCGTCGGCGTCCTTGCGGCTGCGATGGGTGGCAGCGCTTTCGTCACCAACCATGGGAAGCCTCCACGGGTTGACGCTGGCGACTGATGTTGTGTTCGGCGTCTACGACGGCGAGTGGCTGGAGACCCACGACCCCCATTGAGTGCCGGAGTATCGCAGGAGTGCGCGAGAATCGAGCGAGAAGCGATAAAAGGTACCAACATGAGTCCTTCCGTAGTAGCCTTGGTTCTTTGTTCCACTTTCATGCACGCTGCTTGGAACCTGTTCGCCCGTCACCACAGGTCGGAGACGGCCTTCTTCAAGAGGATGCTCATTGTGACAGCCTTGGTTGGCTTTGTGCCAGCGGTCTTGAGTGAGATGCAGGCACGTTCCCTTACGCCCACGGCGTGGGCCTGCGTCGTGGGCTCAGGGTGCTGTTGCGGGGCGTACTATTTCTTCCTGGCACGCGCGTACGGGTCCTCAGACTTTACAGTGGTCTATCCTGTGGCCCGGTCTCTGCCGGTTCTTTTTGTGGGCATCGGCGACGTGTTGCGGGGCAGACACCTGACGCCGATGGGCTGGCTGGGAATACTGTTGGTGACCTTTGGGTGCCTTCTTGCCCCTCTTCATTCGTTTGGAGACTTTGCTGTCCGCCGCTACCTCAACCGAACGAGTCTGTGGATGCTTCTGACCGCAATGGGGACAGTGGGCTACACACTGCTCGACAAGATTGCCTCGGAGGTCGTACAGCAAGGCCCGGCGACGGCCGCCCGATACGGGTACGTGTTCTTTTTGATCTCCGGCGTGGCCTATGCTGTGTTCTTGAAAGTGTTCAAGACAGGGAAGCAAGGGTCGAATTCTGTGGGCTGGAAACTTCCTGCTCTTGCCGGCTGTATGAATTGAGCGTGGCCAAAATGAATTGGAAATGACAGAACGAGTCCAACATCAGTGAGTTGAAAGACATGCCCTCTAGGGAGATAATACAGGTGAACCATCACCAATTTCTCTCAAGGAGGTAGCAATGTCTTCC
>DAOUEC010000289.1:0-19514 GCA_034430655.1 Anaerolineae bacterium | reverse complement strand
GCCAGCGTGGTGCCCAACGTCTTCGACTTCGACGGGGCGGACTGGCAGATTGACGACTACAATCGGGATTTTCGCGCCCGCATCGGGCTGGGGGCGAACGACGTCCTGATCCTGCAGGCCACCCGCATCGTCCAGCGCAAGGGCATCGAACTGGCGGTGGACTTCGTCGAGGCACTGGACAGCCCGGAGCGGCGCGCGCGGCTCAAGCAACGCGGGCTGTACGATGGACGTCCCTTCGACGACGACAGCCGCATCGTGCTAGTGCTGGCCGGGTACACGGAGGATGCCACCGGACGCTACCTCAATCTGCTCAGGGGGAAGGTCGAGCGGGCGGGGATTGACGCGCTCTTCATCGGCGACCTGGTGGGTGGTCGGCGGCAGACACGGGGTGGGGAGAAGATTTACTCCCTGTGGGATACCTACGTCTTCGCCGACTTCGTCACCTACCCCAGCCTGTGGGAAGGATGGGGCAACCAGTTCCTGGAGGCGCTGCGGGCCCGGCTGCCGCTGATGCTGTTCGAGTATCCGGTCTACCGGGCAGATGTGCGGGACAAGGGCTTCCGGGTCGTCTCCCTGGGCGGTGAAATCCGGGGCCGGGATGGCCTGGGGCTGGTGCAGGTGGAGCCGGAGGTCATCGAGGCGGCAGCCGACCGGGCGGTGGAACTGCTCACCGATGCACGGCTGCGCCGGGAGACGGTCGAGCACAACTTCCAGGTCGCCCGCCAGCACTACTCGCTGGAGGCGCTGCGGGGCTACCTGACGCGGCTGATGGAGCGGAGGGGACACCTGGCGAGGCCGGAGGCCCGGGTTAAGTAGGGGCAGGTCTTGTGCCTGCCCCAGAGGCGACCACAAGGGTGCGCCCCTACATATTGAGATGATACGTCTAGACGGTCTCCTCGGCCTCGAAGAAGTAGCCGGTGCTAGGAACGGTGTGGATAAAGCGGGGGTTGCGAGGATCGGCCTCTATCTTCTGGCGCAGCCGGTAGATGAACTGTTTGACTAACTCCGTCTCGCCCAGGTACTCTGGGCCCCACACACGGGTCAGGATGGCATCCCTGCTGAGAACCCTGCCGGCGTGACGCACGAGATAGTCGAGAACTTCGAATTCAGTCGGGGTCAGATGGACGATCTCGCCATTGACCACAGCGTGACGGCGAGAGCGGTCCAGCACGAAGGCTCCCTGGGTGAAAACGAGAATGTCGGGAGACTCCTCCTTGTTGGCGGCACGCCGCAGGCAGGCCACCAGGCGGGAGATGAGTTCTTTTTTGTTGAAGGGCTTGATGACGTAATCGTCGGCGCCGAGCGCCAGCCCGCGCACGATGTCATCCACAGTCCCCTTGGCAGTGAGAAATATGATGGGGACGTCGGTCATCTCGCGCAGGCGGCGGCAGGTCTCAAAGCCATCGTGCATAGGCATCATAACGTCCAGGATGATGGCGTCGGGGTGTGTCTCGTAAGCACGACGTAGACCGTCGAGGCCGGAGACAGCCAGAGTGGCCTCGAATCCGCTAGTGGTCAAGGCAAGTTTCAACATGCGGAGTATATCTATGTCGTCGTCAATGACCAAAACGTGAGGCATTGTTTTTGCTTGACTCCTTTTTCACGCCCTCGGCAGACGGATAAACACAGAAAAATCAGTGAGAGTCCGTCTGATCCGTGACTATCCGTGTCCTATTTTGAGTTCTTAAATCACCCCACAAATGTATCACAATTGCGGAGGGCTGTCAAACATCCGTATCAGGTCAGTGCCGCCCGCACCGCCTCGATTGCCGTCTCAATGTCCGCATCGCTGATCCAGTAGTGCGTCACCGCGCGGAAGCGGCCCAGTTCCCGGCCCAACAACAACACTCCTCGCCCCGCCAGTGCATCTACTACCTCCTCCGGCGTCTTCGACACCTCCTTCGTCAGCCAGAAGTAAAGGATGTTTGTCGTTACCGGGGCTACCTCTACGCCTGGTATCCCCTTCAGCCCCCCCGCCAGCCGCTTCGCCCGGACGTGATCCTCTGCCAGCCGGTCGATCATCTGCTCCAGGGCGACGATGCCCGCCGCCGCCAGCAGCCCCGCCTGCCGCATCCCGCCGCCCAGCACCTTCCGCGCCCGCCGTGCCTCGGCGATGAAGTCGGCGCTGCCACACAGGAGCGACCCCACCGGAGCGCACAGTCCCTTCGAGAGGCAGAACATAACCGAGTCCACATCTTGCACCAATTCCCGCGCGTCCACCCCCAGCGCCGCCGCCGCGTTGAAGATGCGCGCTCCGTCCAGGTGCACCCGCAGGCCGTGGGTGTGGGCCAGCCGCGCCACCTGTGCCGTACACTCCGCCGTCAGCGGTGTGCCGTTGCACATATTGTGCGTGTTCTCCAGGCAGACCAGCCGCGTGCGGGGGAAGTGAACGTTCTCCTCTCGGATCGCTCCCTCAATGTCCTCCAGCCGCAGTGTGCCATCGGGTTGGTTGGGGATTGGCCAGGGCGTGATGCCCCCCAGTGCCGCCATCCCGCCCTGCTCGAAGAGAAAGGTGTGGCTGTGGTTGCCTAGGATGACCTCGTCGCCGCGCCCGCAGTGGGTCAGGAACGCTACCAGGTTTCCCATCGTGCCGCTGACCACGAACAGCGCCGCTTCCTTCCCCATCCGCTCCGCCCCCATCCGCTCCAGCCGATTGATGGTTGGATCCTCTCCGTAGACGTCGTCCCCCACCTCCGCCCGGTACATTGCATCCCGCATCGCCGGTGTCGGCTGGGTCACGGTATCGCTACGCAGATCAACGATCTTCATATTTTCACCTCCCAGGTTACGGTGCACAGATTATAGTCCTCCTTCCGCTTCAGTCAATATCTCTGGTTTGATCTCCTTGCCAGGTGGTCTATCATTCTTTTCACGAATCGCGACACTGGTAACAAGAAGAACCGCGCTGCCAGGCACGGTTCTTGCCCTGCTTGTGCTCTTCATCATTAGCACGCGCTATTGAGCGCCCTCCACCGGCAGCGTGAACGTAAATGTCGTGCCGTGTCCCTCCTCGCTGCTGACTGTGATCTCTCCTCCATGGGCCTCGATGATTTTCCGCGTGATGGTGAGCCCTAACCCAGTCCCCAGCGTCTGGTCTTCTGCATCGGGCACGCGATAGAAGCGTTCGAAGATGTACGGCAGGGACTCCGCCGGGATACCGGGACCTGTGTCGGTAACGCTTACAGTCAGGCGGTCCTCATCGCTCCCTGCTGTGACCGTTACATTGTCGCCCTGCTGGCAGTACTTAATCGCGTTGCCCACCAGATTGAGCATCACTTGGTGGAGGCGTTGTGCATCCCCTACGATGGGCGGAAGGGCAGCAGGAATGTCGACAAACAACTCGATCTGTCTCGCGTCCGCCTGCGGCGTCAACACGTTGACTGCCATGTGGACCACCGTGGCCACATCAACCTGGGCGCGAGCCAAATGGGCGCGGCCCGATTCCAGTCGTGCCAGGTCGAGGAAATTGTTCGCCATCTTGCTGATCCGGTCAGCCTCGTGTTGGATAATGTCTGTAAATTGGTGACGCTCAGCCGGCGTTGTCTCGGGCCAGTGTATGAGCTCAGCGTAAGAGATGATAGCCGTAAGCGGCGTGCGCATCTCGTGCACGATCTCAGCGATCAGGTCGGATTGTTGGAACAGCAAGGCGTTCTGCACCGCCACTGCTGCCTGATCGCCCAGCACGGTCAGCAGTTCGACGTCCTCATCGGTGAACTCGTCTCCGCCTTTCTTGTTGATCGCCTCCAACACACCGATCACGTTGCCTCTGGCAGTCAATGGGGCGGCAATGATGGAGCGAGTGGTGAAACTAGACTGCTCGTCTGCCTTGCGGTAGAGGCGCGGGTCGCTGTGGGCATCCGGGACGACGAGAGTCTTGCCAGTTTGCACAACCCATCCCGCAATACTGCCCTCCATCGGGACGACGATCGAGTGCATTCTGTAACCCTGCGTTCCCGTCGCTGCCTCGAAGTGCAACTGGCCGCTCTTGCGATCTACCAACAGGACTGAACAGGCTTCCGTCTTGGTGATCTCCTGTGCCGCCACGATGATACGATATAGCAGTGGACGTAGGCTGAGGGTCGAATTCAACGAACGGCTAATCTCGATCAGCCGCTCCAACCGGGCCACGCGTTCCCCGTCCCCTGTTTGCTGGCCAAGGTCTACCACTGTACTATCCCTCTACGCAGGCCCGTGCGATGCGAGGCAATATCTCAGCAACGTCAGCGTGGATGACTACCTCGGCCACCTCGTCAATGTAGGTGGGCGTCAGATTGATCACGATGAGGCGGCCGTCGTGCTCACGTACCAGGAGCGGCAACTGCGAGGCCGGCACAACCTCCAGCGACGACCCTGCCACGAGCATCAGGTCAGCCTGGCGGACGTGCCCCATTGCGGCGTTGACCACATCAATAGGCAACTGTTCCCCATAGAGCACGACGTTAGGCTTCATCACCCCACCGCATACGGGGCAGCGAGGCACCTCGCCTGAGGCGAGAAAATCATCCAGCAGTTCCCCGATGGGCAAGACTCGGTAACAACTCATGCAGGTCGCCTCTCGCAGATGACCGTGCAGTTCCAGCACCACGCGCGCCCCGGCCCGCTGGTGCAGACCGTCAATGTTCTGAGTGATGATTGCCCTCGACCACCCACCGATCTCCAGTTCCGCGAGCACCAGGTGACCGGCGTTGGGCTCTGCCGTCAGCAACGTCCTCACCAGCGGCCGTATCCAGGCATAAAACGCATCGGGGTGACGTCGGAAAGCATAAATAGAGGCTACTTCCATTGGGTCGGCGTGCTCCCACAGCCCAGTCCCCGGCGAACGAAAGTCGGGAATGCCAGAGGGGGTACTTATGCCCGCGCCGGTCAATGCGACGGCATAGCGGGCTTCTCGCAGAAGCGCCGCAGCGCGCGCGATCTCGTCAGCGCAATTCATATATGCCTCACAAATCAAAAAACGTCGGCTGACAAACCGTCGGCAGAGGCTGCCCGCCAGCCACCCGATGCGCCCAGCGAGTCGGCTCCGGCAGGCGGTACTTGTTAGCGCAGCCCAGTACCAGCGAAATCGCCGTCTCTAAATCCACCCGGTGGCCAACGGAGACGAAGACAGGCCGGACACCGTCGCGCGTCCGCACGACCGCGCCGATCACCTCGTCCCCGTCAATCAGTGGCGTCCAGTCGCCTTTCTGCTCGTCGGGTTCCACATACGCCCCGCATAAGCGCGACTTGGCGCATCCCACAGCGGGTACACCCAGCAGGATACCAAGGTGAGTGGCAAGCCCCATACGGCGCGGGTGTGCCAGCCCCTGAGCATCAAACATCAGCACATCCGGCCGGTCCGTCAGCCGCTCCATCGCCGCCAGCACCACCGGTCCTTCCCGAAAGGCCAGCAGTCCCGGCACATAGGGAAACGAAACAGGCATCTCCGCCGTAACCGCATGAAGGGGAACCAGGTCAGGATAGGAGAGCAGCACTACGGCTGCTCGCGCCTGTTCTTCTTTCACGCTGACGTCTATACCCGCGATGATCTCTGGCTGATGATCGAGGGGCTGCACGAGCACACGATCACGCAGTCGGCGCTGGATTCCCTCGGCCTCAGTCGGTGAGACGTCCCACGGATGGGTGAAGGCGGGCTGAACGGGCATGTCAGACCTTGACCAGATGCTCCATGATGGCTTTGAATTGCTGGGCAACCAGACTATCCGGCTGTGCCATCACCATCGGAATCCCATGTTCGATCGCTTGGAACGCCAGGTCGGGGGCCGGCGTGACTACCCCGGCGAGATCGTGTTGCAACAGTCCCTCAATCGTGTCCCTGGTAAAGGTGGTTGCGGAGGGAGTCTTGTTGACCAACACTACGTTAATTCTGTGGTGGGCGAGGTTAAGAGACGTCGTCATCTCGCCCAACAGCGACTGCGCCAGCGTAAGCGCCACGCGCTCCGGCTCAATGGTCACAACAATCTGATGGCATTCCGGTAAAATGCAACGGTTTGCCTCACCCAGGCCCACCCCCAGGTCCAGAAGGAGATAGTCAGCCATGGCCCCAAGGTGCCGGAAGATAGCCTTAGCGTGAGCCGGAGACACCGGTATTGCCACTCCAGCCGGTTCAATCTGACCACTCAAAACCTGGACACCAGTTCTATGTTCCTCTAATTGCGCCTCTATCATCCTCGCTTCGATGCGCTCGGCTGGCTCCTCCAGCAGTCGCGCTAACCTCCCGTGACGTCGCAGTCCCAACTGGAGAGAGAGGGCTGCCATACCAGATTGCATGTCGGCTAACACGACCCTCTGGCCCTTCGCGGGTCCCTGGGCCAGAGCCACGGCGACGTTCACCGCCAGAGTGGTGGTGCCCACGCCCCCCTTTGAGCCCAGGAAGCCGAAAATTTGAGCCCGCATTGGGGCCTGCTCCTCTATCCTCCGACGCGCCGAGCGCAGCAGCACGGCCTCCACACGGGAAGCCAACTCGGCTGGATGGACAGGCTTGGTCAGATAATCATCGGCCCCGGCCTGGAACCCAGCTACTTTGTCGCCCACCAGTGTTTTGGCGGTGAACATGATGATGGGTAGGTTGGCTGTGGCAGGGTTGGCGCGGAGTCGGCGGCAGACTTCGTAGCCGTCCATATCCGGCATCATAAGGTCCAGAATGATCAGGTCAGGGTTCTCCGTCTGGGCCTTTGCCAGAGCCTGGGCACCCGACTGTGCAGCAGCGATTTCGTACCCCCTTCGCTGCAGCATCATCCCGATCAACTTCACGCTATCCAGATCATCGTCAACTACCAGGATTTTTTGGGCCATCGGTGCCTCCACGTAATACTGTAGCACAAAATGGGATACTTGGCAAGAAGGCAAAAAGAGAGGCAAACCTGAGGCTTGCCTCTCTGTCGGGGCGCCGGGATTTGAACCCGGGACCTCTACAACCCCATTGTAGCGCGCTAGCCAAACTGCGCCACGCCCCGCACATTGAAGATTATAACAAAGAGTGCGCTGTTTGGCAAGTCGAGATCGTGGCCCCCGTTGGGCCTGGTTAGACTCGCTTCGAAGTCTCACCCCGGATCACTTTTGCACGCCCGGTAGAAGTGTGGTACAATCCCTCGCAGAGGAGGGCGACCATGACCAAAAAGGTGGACAAGACCTCAGAATATGTCAATATTCTACGACGGACGGACATATTCTACGATTTGACCGAGCCTCAGTTGGAGATGGTTGCGGCCCTTTGCTCAGAGGCCACTCCCAAAGCCGGAGAGACCGTCTTCGAGGAGAACACCGCCGGTGACGAATTATACGTCATCGCCGATGGAGAGGTGGACATCCTGGTAAGCCCTGCTCTCGTTCAAACCACCACCACTGAAGAACCATCTCGTCCGTTGGCCATTGTTACTCTCAGGCGCGGTCAGATCTTTGGTGAGGTCGCGTTGGTGGACCAAGGATTGCGCTCAGCCTCGGTCCGCTGCGTTTCAAAGAAGGCACGTCTCCTGGTCATCCCCAGTAACCGCCTGATCAAACTATGCGATAACTATCCCGATCTGGGCTACCGTCTGATGCGCAACATAGCCGCAGAACTGGCATTCAAAATCCGTGGCACTGACTTGATGATTCGCGAACAACTGCTCTGGCGTCCGAGGATGAAGTAGTGCGATTTGACATTTCGCGCTCGTTCGATATAATTTAGAAGCGCGGGTGTAGTTCAGTGGTAGAACGTCAGCTTCCCAAGCTGAATGTCAGGGGTTCGAGTCCCCTCACCCGCTTGCCAGACGGCCCTTCGCGGACACCCGGGGGGCCGTTTTGACTGTCTGACCAAAAACACGTCGCTCCGATAGAGAATTCAGGGGGTTGTACTGTAACCTCTCTTTAACGAAATTGCAATCATTTCTCAATTCTCCCTGCGCAGTTCTGTAGTAAGATAGAATGGGGCAGTTTACCGAAAAGTGCGGGCACCAATTGGCCGGAAATCACTCTTTCAAGGGATGAGATGTTGGTCGGCAAAACGCTGGGCAAGTACCGCATCGTCGAGCACCTGGGGAGCGGTGGTATGGCCGAGGTCTACAAAGCCTACCAACCGGGCCTCGACCGCTACGTAGCCATCAAAGTGCTCCATTCCTTCCTGGCTGACGAAGAGAATTTTCTGACCCGCTTCCAGCGCGAGGCGAGAGTCGTCGCGACGCTCCGCCATCCCAACATCGTTCAGGTCTACGACTTCGACTTCGACGCGGAAGACAATGCCTACTACATGGTGATGGAGTTCATCGAAGGTCCCAGCCTGAAAGTGTGTCTGGAGGAGACGGTCCAGGAAGACCAGAGACTACCGCCGGAGGAAGCGATTCGTATCGCCATCGCAGTCGCCAATGCGCTGGACTACGCCCATCAGCGCGGGATGGTACACCGGGACGTCAAGCCAGCCAACATTATGTTCACTCAGGATGGACAGGTTATCCTCACCGACTTCGGCATTGCCAAGATAGTGGATGTCGCCGGGTTGACGGCCAGCGGGGCGATGGTTGGAACGCCTGCGTACATGGCTCCCGAGCAGGGAATGGGCCAGGCCGGGGATGAACGAACCGACGTTTATTCACTGGGCGTCGTCTTGTACCAGTTGGTTACCGGCCGTCTCCCATTCGACGCCGATACGCCACTGGGCATCATTTTCAAGCACATCAGCGATCCCTTGCCGCTGCCCACTGCCCTCAACCCCGGTCTGCCTCCGGGTATTGAGGCAGTGATTGTGCGCGCGTTGGCCAAGGACCCCGACAACCGCTATCAGACTGCCAAAGGGTTCGCTGCCGATCTAGAACGGGCTATGGCCGGCAAGCCCATCGAGCCAATCTCGTCAGAACTCACTGCGATATCGCCGGCATCCAGGGCAATGACTGGTCGCCCACCACTGGCCACACCGCCTCCGCCAGCAGCCCCCACAGCCCGTCCCAAAAGGGTCTGGGTCGCAGTATTGGCCACCGTGTTGATCCTGATGCTTCTTGGCTGTGTCGCTCTCTTCGCCACGGGGACAGCGAGCCGCCTACTTGCAGCCCTGCTCCCGCAGGCGGGAACGTCCACGCCAGATGTGCTTGGTACGCCTACGCCCAGCGATGCCCTTGCGACCCAGGTCGCCGTTGAGGTTGATGCTGCGCTGGCTACCCGTGCTGCACTGGCCACCTATGAGGCGACCACAGGTGTTACGCCCACTTCCCCACCTACCCCTACCCCCACGCCCACCTCCACTCCTACCCCCGACCTGACCGCCACCGCCGTAGCCGCCTGCGTGTTTGACATGGAGGTCGTCAGCGACTGGCGCATCTGGTCCGGAGCGCTGGCGCCGCGACAGCGGTTCGTCAAGCGCTGGGGGATCAAGAACACGGGCACGTGTGCATGGCCGGGGGACGCCGAACTGACCTTCGTGTCCGGCGATGAACTGGAGGTTATAGAAAAGTCGGAGATCGAGCCACTCTCGCCGGGAGAGACCGCGGAGATCGAGATAACCCTGCGAGCGCCGTCAAGTTACGGCATCTACACCAGCGCGTGGCAGTTGCAGGATAGCGAGGGGAACCCTATCGGAGAGGAGTTAAAGATCGCCTGCCGCGTAAGTCCGACGCCGGTCCCTCGGCCGACAGCGACGCCCACCGTCACTCCCACGCTGGAATTCACGCCAACGCCGACCGAACCACTATGGATGTCGAAGCCGAGCCTGGGCTGGTGCGACGAATCCGGAGGGCTGGTTGTGTGGGATATAAGAGGAGGTCCGAGTGAGGAGTATCGCTACTTCTACAGCGGGGTGGCCCCCGAATATGAACTGCCGGGGCCGCGTAACGAGTTCTCAGGGTTCCCGCACTCTTTGACTTACTTTACTACTTCGGGGACGCTCGTCTGGCCGATACCGGATGATTGCTGTCGCGGCGACTATGGGCGATACGCGAGTCCGGAGGGGTACGAGATTGTGTGGGAGAAGGTGTGGTACTCGGAGGCGAGTTGTCCGCCGTAGTTGTCGGGGCATCCAGCATCCAGTCTACACCGCTACGGCGACAGTCAGCCACGCCGCCAGCGCGGCGAAGAGCAGCGCCATCCCCAGTTTGACCGTCGCCGCCCTTCGCTGGAGGAAGCGAGTTAACTGCTTGGAGCCGGTGCCGTAGTAAGCCAGAACGAAGACCACCGCCAACGGTAGGATGAAGAGCAGATTGTAGAGCGCGAGGAAGATGAACGCGCGCACTCGCATCTCCGGCTGGCTCATCACAAAGATGATGGTTGGCAGGTAGACCTGGCCGGTGCAGGCCAGTTCCAGGAACGAGACCACCACGCCCGTGACGAAAGCCAGCGCCACAGACGCCTCTGACCTGCGCCCCCTGCGGATGATCGCGTTGATGCGCATCCGCAGCCCGTGAGGCAGGTTCAGCGCCATATCGCCGATCTCACCCTGCCGGGCCTTGAGAAAGTCGAGGAAACTGAACACCGCCAGCACGGCGCAAAAGAGGCCGGTCAGACCGTACACCCAGCGTCCCAGCGTCGTCAGCAAGTTGCCCAGCAGGTCGAGCACCTTGTAGAAGCCCAACCCCACCGCAAGGTAGGCCAGGAACACGCCGAGGGTGAAAGCCACACCCACGGCCAGAATCTCCTGCCCCTTGTGCCCGCTCAGTGTCAGGTAAGAGACGAAGAAGACCAGCGTGGCGAAGGCACAGGGATTGAGACCATCCACCAGGCCAGCGAAAGCAACGGTGAAGACGCCGAAGGATTTGAATCGCTCAATGATGCTCTGCCCGGCCTCCTCGGGGTTGAAATCAGCCCACACCTGCTCCGCGCCGGTAGGAGCGTATTTCTCAGCCAGAGCCAGCAGTGCCTCGGACGTGATAGCGGTGCCGATCAGGTACTCATCGCCAACGAAGAGGGCCGGGGTTGCCAGGCGTTGCTTCTCCGGCACATCGAGGCGAGCGCTCAGCCATTCCGCCAAAGCGGCGTCTTCCTGAACGTTGTACTCCTCGACCAGCAGTTGTGGATACTTGCTTTGCACGTACCGGATGTCGTATTCGGCGTGGCTGCACTCCTGGCAGCCCACCTCGTAGAAGTAGGCCACCCAAATCGGCGCTGGCCCCTCACAGGCAACCGCATCCTCTGGGCCGCAAGGTTCCAACCCCTCCAGTTCCAGGTTAAGCCCCAGGCCCGACCCTTCTGCGCCCCCAACAGCGATGCCTTCCAGACCGGGGATATTGGGCCAGGACGTGCCCCCTGTTCCCAGGCAGGTATCGAGCAGGCAAGGTAATTGCTCACAGACGGCATCCTCACCGATGAGCACCTGCCCGTCAATGACCAGCGTCGGCAGCCCGCGCTCCTCTGGAGTCACGCCGAACATTTCCTCGGCCCGGATCAACATCTCGTAGTTGGTCGGGTCGGAGATCTCAACCACCTTGATTTGCATTTGAGCGCCGTATTTGGCCTGCAGCGGCGACAACACCTCGTTGATTATGGTGATACAATGGGCGCAATCAGTGGCGTAGAAATAGACCATCCGCACGACCGGGCCGCCCTCGGCCCGGGCCACACCTGTTCCCCAGATGAGAGCCAACGCCAGGAGTAACAAGACCACCCACAGCCTGTGTCTTAATCGCATCCGATCCTTCACCCCTCGACTACCCCAACATTCCCCGGATGATGATGTCTACCGCATCATCCTCCTCCAGCCCACGAGACATCAATGTCTCAAGTTCTTTCTTGTTGACACTGCCGATAGCCGCCTCGTGCGTCACCCGCGCCCGCTCGTCGCGCACGACGACGACTGGTACGTTGCGCGCCACTGCCTCCCCGCGTACGATCTCGGTGCAGTCCATGTGACCCACCGCGCCGGGCGCGTTGCCCTCGGCGGTGGTGTAGACCTCGCTGGTGGCCCGGTCGCGCACCGCGACCCGCGTCTTGGCCAGGCCACGCGCTCCCTCGCCGTTGAGCTGCACTACCTCGTTGACGCTGATGAAGTCGTCGGCCCAGCCGTAGGCCTTGGTGACTAACTCGACCACGCCACGATCCGCCACGTCCACTTCGAACCGGATCACCAGGCGCCCCACCCGGCCGTGCACCAGGTTGAACCCGAACTCCAGCCGCCCCCCCCCATCCACCTGCGCGTGCGTGGTGGGCAGCACCTCAATGCCACCATGGGGGCCGTGGTAGTGCGCTTCGCTGTAGCGCATCGTAGCGCCCGGCCCGACGTGAACGTGCGCCTCCATCACGTGTTTGAGGTCCACCGCATTCGGAAAGGTACAGTGAGCCAGGAAGCCTACCTCCGCCCCTTCCCCGATCTCAAACTCAGAGATGATCTCTTGCAGACCTTCGGCGGGGATCATGCCGAAGCACAGGTGCACCGGGTAGGCGACTTTCGTGCCCGGCGCGACCGTGATGCGGGCACGCACACCGCTCTCCAGTTCCTCCGCCTCGATGCTCACGCCTTCGATCTCGTTGAGCGCCAGCACCCGGTTGGCGCTAACGACGGCGCTGGCGACCCGTGGCGTCTGCAAGGCGTCCGGCTTGCCGCCAGCCTGCTCGTACGCCTTCAGGATGGCTTCGAAGTCGCGGGCCCAGGCCGGGTCGCGCTTCCGTTCCCGTAGGGGCGTGGTGACCGCGCCCCTACTCATCACACACCCCCTCGGCGACTACGCGCTGGTAGGTGCCGCCGGCCTCCGATCCCCAGGGCTGGCTGCCCAGCAATCCCTCGTGGGGCCGGCAGCGATGCGCGAAATACTCACGTACCTCAGCCGGGGTGCCGGTATTGACGACTGCCCCGCCGCACATCAGCGAGGCAGTATCGGCCACCTCTGCCATCTCGTCGCGGTGTGTGATCAGGAGAACGGACGTGCCCTCGTCCGCCATGCGGCGGAGCAATGCCATGATGTCCTCGATGCACAGCACGTCAATCCCCGAATCGGGCTCGTCGAGGACGGCCAGCCGGGGCTGCATTGCATACACCGCCGCCAACTCGATCCGCTTCCGCTCCCCGCCGGAGAGGGCGCTGTTGACCGTGCGGCCCAGGTAGGCCAGAGGCGAGAGCGCCACTGCCCTCAACGCCTCCTCGATCCTCTCCCGCGCCGGCTTCTTCATCCCCAACGCCAGGTAGTCGGCGGCGCACAGCCCCTCGAAGCGGGCCGGCTCCTGCCAGGCCAGCGTCAGCCCCAGTCGCGCTCGCGCGGTCACTGAGAGGTCAGTGATGTCTTGCCCAGCGAACAGGATGCGGCCCCGCTCGGGCTCATACCCACTGCAGCCCATCAGCGTGAGCGCCAGGCTGGTCTTGCCCGAGCCGTTGAGACCCAGCAGTGCGTGCACCTCACCTCGCCGCATGGTCAGGTTAACTCCTCGTAGCACCTCTGCGCCGGGCCGCTGCACCCATAAGTCCTCTACTTCTAGCAATACCTCGTTTCCCATCTCAATATCACTCCTCGTGCGTGGTGTTCGAGCAAAGTGCATCAAGTATACCCCCTATGCCTGAGTGACGCAAGCCGCTCAAGGCTTGCCATGTTGTAGATCAAGGGTATAATATTTATATGTCCGCTCGGAACTTGCCAGGAGGTTCAAGGGCCAGGATGCCCGGCCAGCGGCTCAGCGCGCACAAGAGAGTAGCCGGCCTGCTGTTGATTGTGCTCGCGGGCCTCGTCGTCACCTGTCAGAGCACTTCCGCGGTGACCGAACAGTTTACGCCGCCTTATCTGCGGCTGCGCCTCTGCGCGGGGAAAGCACAATTGCAGTGCTCGGGCTCCTCCGAGTGGACGGCGATGGAGGGAGAGATCAGCATCGAGGACAGTTGTCAGATAGTCGCAGACGCGGTAGATGGGGCCCAGTTCTGCCTGGATGATGGCAGCACGCTCGAACTGGCGCCCGAAGCCGCGATAGAAGTGCGGAATCCGCGCGTCTTCCCCCGCTTGCAGGTGACGTTACAGGATGGGAGCCTCCTGTTTGAAGCCCAGAAGCCAGCATACGAGTTTATCACACCTGTTGGTCCAGTGACGTTTTTGAGCGTCCCCTCGCGGCTAGAGATCGAGATCAGTGGAGGAACGACACACCTGAGGGTCGAAGAGGGGGCTGTGACCTGCGCGCTGGAGATGGAGACGCTCACAGTGCTCGCGTGTTGGGAGATGTACGCCGCGCCAGGGGGCGATCCGGAGGTCGCCGAGTACTGTACCGCCAGTGTGACGGGTACTCCATTCGCCCTGACCCCCTCGCCGAGCCCTACCTGGACGCCCACTCCCTCCCCTACTCCTACCCCTTCCCCTACTCTCTCCCCTACCCCTTCTCCCACCATGACGCCCACACGACGGGCCGTGGTACCAACCAACACCCCTATTCCAGTGCCGCCAACCGATACGCCAGCGCCGCCCCCCCAACCTCCTCCCGAGCCGCCACCCCAACCGACCAAGCCACCACCAACCCAGCCACCACCGACCGAAGAACCACCACCGACGACCGAGCCGACGACCGAGCCGCCGCCGCGACCGACGCCTTCGTAGCCTACTAACGCTTCCTAATCCAATCTGGTACTGAGCAGGCAGAGGAGCCCGCATCCCCGCGATGCGGATATATCGTACGTGCCTCCAGTCACCAAAACTGCCGTATTTAAGGATTCTCAAGTGCTTTTATCACCGCCTAACAACCGCTGTGAGATAAAATGTAATTACTCACCCTCCCGCAGGTTTGGATGTCTTTAGGTGCAGGAGTACATCTCGACCGGATATGTAAGCCCGCAAACGCTGTCAATCGCAACCTGCGGGAGGGTAGGCGGGGTAATCAACGGAAATAATGAGAAAATGAGGTGAGAGGTATGAAAAGCGATGGGAGGGTTCTCATTCAACTTCTGGTTGCGTCGCTGATCGGACTCGTTAGTGTGGTGGGCACCTTGCTGTTGTTGTCTCAAGGGGCCAGTGCCGGACCGATGCCCGATCCGGTCACTCTCTTGATCTCAGAGGATCAGATCGCTGACTCTATCGCTGATTCTATCAGTGAGGATCCCGCTGATCTGGCAGTGACCAAGTCTGACGACCCCGACCCGGTGACTGCTGGGGAGACCCTGACCTACACCCTCACCGTCACCAACAACGGCCCCGATCCCGCCACGGGCATCGTCTTAACCGATACACTGCCGTCTGGCGTGACTTTCGTCTCGGCCAGGGCCAGCCAGGGTAGCTGTAGCAGATCGAGTGGCATCGTCATCTGCACCCTTTCCAACCTCGGCACCCTGCATATCCCCACTGCAATAGTCAATATCGTCGTCACCGTCGACTCCTCGACCACGGGCTCGCTCTCCAACTCCGCCACCGTCTCGGGCAACGAGACCGATCCCGACCCTAGCAACAACACGGACACCGAGAGCACCAACGTGAATACCGAGGTTGACCTGTCGGTCACCAAGACCGATGACCACGACCCTGTCACCGCCGGTGACAGCCTTACCTACGAGATCAACTTTGCCAACAGCGGTCCCTCCGACGCCACCGGCGTCGTCATCACCGACACCCTCGACTCCAACGTCATCTACGTAGGGGCTAATCCCATGCCTGACGGCGGCACGCCCGACGCCCCCTACTGGTCCATCGGCAACCTGCCCCCCGGTGAACCAGGCCAGATCCGCATTACCGTCACCGTCGCCAGTCCCCTGCCTAACGGCACAGTGCTGGCCAATACCGCCTGGCTCGATGCCGATCAAACCACGCCGCTTTCCGCCACCCAGGAAACCACCGTCCACTCCAGCCCGGTGCTGACCATCACCAAGACGGGCTCTCCGGACCCTGTTGACGCGGGGGGGACTCTACATTACACCCTCATCATCACCAACAGCGGCAACGAAAACGCTACCTCTGTCACCGTCACCGAGCATTACGATCCCAACGTTTCGTTCTCTTTCTCCACCCCAAGGCCCGACCCTGGCAGTGAAAACCAGTGGACTTTCTCAACCGTGGCTGTGGGCAACCCTCAGACCATAGACATCATCGTCACGGTAGCCAGTCCTCTCCCTGTGGGAACAGTCCTGACCAACCAGGCGACGCTCGATAGCGACCAGACTACGCCCATCACCGTTACCGAAGTCACAGCTGTGACTACAGCATCGGAGTTGACGGTCTCCAAGGTTGACCTCTCCGATCCGGTTCAGGCTGGCGAGGACCTTGTGTACTTCATCACGTACCAGAACGCTGGAACGGCCCCCGCTGACGACGTGGTCATCACGGAGACTTATGACAGCCGGGTGACCTTCCTCTCCGCAAACCCTGCTCCCGAGAGTGGCACCGACAACGTCTGGAACGTTGGCGATCTGCTTGTAAATGAAAATGGCACCGTCGTGGTGACGGTGCGTGTGGACACGCCCCTGGTAAATGGCACCATACTGACCAACCGCGTCACTATTGACAGCGCCTACACATCTCCGCGGACCCATACTGAGACCACGAGCGTCCGCTCGGCCCCCGACTTGACTTTCAGCGTCACCGATCAACCTGACCCTGTGGAGGCCGGCGCATCCCTGGACTATACCCTGCGCTGCGCCAATACCGGTAACGCCGATGCGACCCAGGTCGTCGTCACCGCTACCCTCGACAGCAACGTCTCATACTCCAGCGCCACTCCCGAGCCGGCCGGTGGTAGCGATGACGTATGGTACTGGGAAATTGGTGACATACCCGGTGCGGGTGGCTGCGACGAAATCGTCATCCATACGAGCGTAACGTTCCCCCTCACGAATGGCACCACGCTTGATTTCGCGGCGCAACTTGGGGATGCAGAAGGCGATTTTCTGGAAGATACGACCCAGACAACGATCGGCAGCGCCCCGGTCCTATCCCTCCACAAGAGCGACGGCCTCTCTACCGTTTATGCCGGTGACCTGCTCACTTACACACTCACCTACACCAACAGCGGCAATGAGAATATCTACAACGTCACCATCACCGATACGCTACCCAACTACGTCGAATACGTCGGCTGCGAGATAGGAAATGGAGACTGCCAGCACGTGCCGTCTGATGAGGTGATATTCCACATTCCCACCATCATCGCTCAGACCAGCGGCCAGGCCCGGCTCGTCGTGAGAGTGGACGACCCGCTCCCTGCCGGAGCCGCCTCCGTGATCAACCATGCCAGGCTGACAGCCCCATCCTTGCCGGTGCCCATTGACGCGCAGGACGTAGACCAGATTGGCACCCTGCCCGACCTCACCGTGGCAGCAGCGCACGAGCCCAGCCTCTTCTCTCCCGGCGAACTGATGACCTACACTGTGACCTACGGCAACGCAGGGCACATGCACGCTGAAGATGTGATCATCACGACGACCCTACCGCCCGACACCACCTACGTCGGTCAGGGCTGGACCTCATCCGATGGGCAGACCTACACCTACGTGGTTGGGAATCTGCCTTCTGGTGCAGGCTATCAGGCATACTTCGCCGTGGGCTACCCCGATCAACCACAGATTGGCGCACCGGAATTCAACACCCCATTCGTGATTGGCGAGAGCGGCAGCAGTGGCGATGCTAACCCGGGCGACAATAGCGCCTATGTCTACATTGGCGTGCCCGACCTGATCGTGGCCGACTTCACGGTCGAGCCCATACCGCTGGAGTCGAACCAGCCGGTCACTTTCACTATAGTGGTGGAGAACCAGGGCACCGGAATGGCCTGGAACCCCGACAACGGGGGCGGCTTCTGGGTGGATGTTTTCATCGCCCCAGTCGCCTCCTACCCGTGGGAGCGCTACAGCGAGAAAAACATCTTTGCCAGCGTGCCCCCTCTCGCACCCGGTCTCCAGTACACTCTGGTCATCACCTACGGCGGTTTCAGCGAGCATGAAATCTCGGAGGAAATCGAGCAGTTCTATGCCAAAGTGGATAACTACGCCGAACCCATATTCGTCGATCACAAAATCATTGGGTGGACACGCTTCTACGGGATTGTGCCAGAATGTGACGAGATGAACAACCTCGGAGGACCCATTCATCCACAGTTAGGGCCGAATGCCCGCTACATTTTTCTCCCGCTGGTCCTGAAGTAGTACAAGACGCGGTGGTGCTTCCAACCAGGCTCAACTTGCCTGAGCAGTGACACCGTTTTAGGCAATTTCCAAGTTCTTCACCACCAGAGAATGACTATTGGTCAGTAAAATTAACATGCTGTATCCGACTCGCAATTGACAGGATGTATCATGATCATTGTGTCCAGAGCACCGGTTCGAATCAGTTTGGGGGGAAGTGGAACCGACTTACCTCCCTACTACGAGCGCCATGGCGGGTTGGTCGTGAGTACGTCCATAAACTATTACGTCTACACGATTCTCTCGCCAGTCAAGGATGCTCCTCTTCAAATCATTTCCGCCGATCATCGTGCTATGGTTCAGAGGCCCACGTGCGAGGACCTCGTCTGGGACGGCGATCTTTCGCTGCCCAAGGCGATCATATATCATTTCAACGTACAGGATGGGGTGACGGTTTTCCTGGCTTCCCAGATACCGCCGGGCACAGGCCTGGGTTCCTCGGGCAGCGTGGCCGTCTCTATGATCAAAGCCCTGGCCTTCTGGTGCGGGCTGGACATGAGCCCTGCTGAGGTAGCAGAACTGGCTTGCTACATTGAGATTGGGAAGATGGGCATGCCGGTGGGCAAACAAGATCAATACGCAGCCGCGTTCGGAGGGCTGAATTGTATAACCTTTACGAAAAATGACGTTTCCGTTAAACCTCTGAACCTTTCGCTCAGCACCAGGCAGTCTCTGCAAAGACGCCTGATGCTGTTTTTCACCGGCATCTCACATACCTCCTCCACCATTTTACGGCATCAAACTAGCGCCAGCCAGCAAGGAGACCCGATCGTCATCAAGAGACTACACGCGATCAAGGAACTGGGCCTGGCCGTCAAAGCCGCCCTCGAACGCGGTGACCTGCAGGAATTCGGTGAACTTCTACACCAGTCGTGGCTGAACAAGCGGGAACTATCGGACAAGGTCACCAACTCATTCATTGACAAGTGGTACACCACTGCTCTTGAACACGGAGCGGTCGGGGGCCAGATCACGGGCGCCGGCGGTGGAGGATTCCTGTTGTTTTACTGTCCAGAGGAGCGACAGCGAGATGTCACCACAGCGCTAGAGAACCTGGGGCTTCAGCGGTGGGACTTCGCTTTCGATACGGAAGGCGTGCAGATCATGCAAGCCGTCCCGTGGCAAAGGACGCCCTATGCCAGGTATGTGGGGGTGGAACTGGGGGAGAGCGTCCATGTTGGTGAACCAGTTCCTGGAGGATAGCGCTGAGCGCTTCCCAGACAAGGTAGCCCTGATGTTTCAGGATCAACGGCTGACCTACACCGAAATCGAGGCGCGTGCCAACCGTCTGGCCAACGCCCTCCTCGATCACGGCGTGCGTAGGTTGCTCGCTGTTTCTAGGAAATTTATAGCCAAATCCATGCCTCACAACTTAAGGCCCATTTTGGGCTTTCAAGGGGCATATTTCCTGCGGTCCGGGGCAAATCTCGCCAGCCAGACCTAGATTTCTGACTAAATCAGGCGTTCGGTTCACTCCAGGCACGAAAAC
>DAOUEC010000288.1:0-2181 GCA_034430655.1 Anaerolineae bacterium | reverse complement strand
AAGACATTGCTACCTCCTTGAGAGAAATTGGTGATGGTTCACCTGTATTATCTCCCTAGAGGGCATGTCTTTCAACTCACTGATGTTGGACTCGTTCTGTCATTTCCAATTCATTTTGGCCACGCTCAAATGGATTTCATCTTGTGGCTGCAGTCTTTTCGCTCCCCCCTGCTCGACACCTTCTTAACCGTCGTCAACACTACGGCGGAGGACAACTTCATCACCGCCCTGGCGGTCATCCTCTTGTGGTGCGTTGACCCCCTCGTCGGGCTGAGGTTCCTCCTCCCCCTCCTCTTCTCCGGCTACCTCAATGCCGCTCTCAAGGACCTTTTCCACACCCCCCGCCCCACCGCCGAGCAGGTGCGCTTCATGGTCGTCCCCCCGGACGGGAGTTACGCCTTCCCCAGCGGGCACACGCAGAACGCGGCTGTCCTATGGTCCTACCTGGCCGGTCACTACAGGAAAAAGGCGCTCGTCGTGGCCGCCGCGATTATGATCCCCCTGGTTGGCCTGTCGCGCATCTACCGCGGCGCACACTGGCCCGTGGACATCCTGGGCGGGATGGCCATCGGCGTCGCGCTGGTCTGGTTGGCGCTGACCGTCTACCGCTTCTGGGACCACCATTCTCTCTCGCTGCCGCTGTGGGGGTAACTGGCGCTAGGGGTGGCCGTTCCGCTCGTCCTGTTCACCGTGTATCCCAAAACCTCGATGCAGACAGGAGCCGCCCTGGGAATGATCACCGGCTTCGCCCTGGAGCGGCGCTACGTGCGTTTCCCCGTTCGCCTCCCGCTGTGGAAGCAGGTGCTCAAGGTGCTGATCGGGCTGGCGGTGCTCTTCGGCCTGCAGATGGGCCTGAGCAGCCTCTTCCCTGCCGGCCCCCTGTTCCGCTTCACCCGCTACGCGCTGATCGGGCTGTGGGGCACGATGGGCGCGCCCTTCGTCTTCCGGGCGATCTTTGGCTCCGAGTGGGAGGGAAAGTGAACTCACGAGAACGGGTGATGGCGGTTCTGCGTCACGAGTCGCCCGACCGCGTGCCTGTGGACCTGGACTCCACGGCGGTCTCCGGCATCCACCAACGAGCCAACGACGATCTGAAAGCACTTCTGGGCATCGAGGCCGACGAGCCGGTGCACGATGTGGTCCAGGGCCTCGTCGTCCCCGATGAGCGCATCCTGCGACGGTTCGGCGTGGATCTTCGCCGCGTGGCGCTGCGACCGTCCTCCAGCGCAACCGCCGCTCTGCCGTCAGGCGGCGAGGACACCTACCGCGACGAGTGGGGGATGCGGCGACAGCGCACCGACCTGTACTGGGAGATCGTGGGACATCCGCTGGCGGACGCCAAAGTGGAAGACCTGCGCCACTATCCCTGGCCCGATCCGCACGATCCCGGCCGGGTGGCGGGCACTTCGGCTATGCTCAGTACAAGCCTGGCCGAGGAGGCCCACCGTCTCTACGAAGAAACCGACTACGCGCTGGTAGCCGACTTCCTGGGCGGCGGCATCTTCGAGCAAGCCCTGTGGATGCGGGGCTTTGAGCGCTTCATGATGGACATGGTCAGCGACGAACCCTTTGCCACCGCTCTCCTGGACACCTTGCTGGAATTATACATCGAATTCTACGCCGTCTACCTGGAGGCGGTGGGCCCCTACGTCCAGATCGTGGCCGTTGGAGACGACCTGGGGATGCAGACCGGGCCCCTCATCTCGCCCAGACTCTATCGCCGGCTGATCAAGCCCCGGCACAGGGAACTGTACGACTTCATCCATTCGCGCACCGAGGCGAAAATCATGCACCACACCTATGGCAGCGTCTTCCCCTTCGTGCAGGATCTGATAGACGTGGGGGTGGATATCCTGAACCCGATCCAGACCTCCGCCCGGGGGATGGACCCGGCCGCCCTGAAGCGGGAGTTCGGCGAGCGGCTGGTCTTCCATGGGGGGATTGACGTGCAGCAGATCCTCCCCTTCGCTACACCGGAGAGGGTCAGGGAAGAGGTCAGGCACATCGTCGCCACCCTGGGCCAGGGAGGTGGCTACATCTTTGCCCCCAGCCATGCCTCACAACTTAAGGCCCATTTTGGGCTTTCAAGGGGCATATTTCCTGCGGTCCGGGGCAAATCTCGCCAGCCAGACCTAGATTTCTGACTAAATCAGGCGTTCGGTTCACTCCAGGCACGAAAAC
>DAOUEC010000287.1:0-4316 GCA_034430655.1 Anaerolineae bacterium | reverse complement strand
GAGGCGGTGCGGGAACTTGAGGAGGATCTGGACTGCCAGCACATAGAGGGTCCTAGTTTCTGGGTTCTGCAGGTCGTCTTTAACACGACGCAGCCTCCCTTTGACAACGTAAACCTCAGAAGGGCTGTCGCTCACGCCATAGATCGGGCGAAGATTGTGGAGCAGGTGACCCACGGCGGGGCCATCGTGGCCAACCTGGGCATCGTCTCTCCTTTCACGGATTGGTACAACCCCAACCTGCCCGCCTATGAGTATGACCCGGCCAAAGCCAGGGATATGCTTGATGAACTGGGGATGACTGACCTCAGTCTCACCCTCATCACCACGGGGGGCTTCGCCAGGGAGGCAGAGCTCGTTCAGGCCGACCTGGAGCAGGTTGGCATTCAGGTAGAGGTCCAAGCCGGGGATCAAAGCACCATTGACGGCCTTTTGAGGGAGGGCAATTTCGATCTGGCGATAAACGGCCACGGGGGCATCGCGAACCCCTCCATCTTGCGAACGCCTACCTGGCCGGCCAGTTCTTACAACAACGAGGAATACGACAGCCTGTACCAGGAGCAGTCCAGGGCAACTGACGAGGAAGAGCGGCGGGAGATGGTCTGGCAACTTCAGCAAATCATCGCTGAAGATCTGCCCGTCCTGACGCTTTACCATCCCAGGATGTGGACGGTTTACAACCCATCCAAGCTGGACACCTGGTTCTATACTCAGGGTGGGGTCAGTCTCGGCATTCCTATTGCGATGAACAAACTGATCTTCCTTGAGAGGTAGCGGTTATGAGGGTCGCCCAGTATCTTATCACGTTGTTCGTCCTCTTGTCGCTCAACTTTTTCCTGCCTCGGATGATGCCGGGCGACCCCCTTTCCTACCTCCTTGGCGATCCCAGCACCGATGCGCCGATTCTCCTCACGGAGGAGATGCGGGAAAACCTGCTGGAATACTATGGACTGAACAAGCCGCTCGCTCAACAGTACAAAGATTACCTGCTCGGCCTGGCTGGAGGTGACCTGGGATGGTCCATCTACTACAATGCCCCTGTCTCCTCTTTACTTCTGGGGCGGCTCAAATGGACGCTGTTCTTGAGCGGGACAGCGGCGGTGATTTACGTCACCCTGGGCATCCTTCTCGGCGCCATCTCCGCCCGGAATAGAGGTACGAAGACCGACGTTGGCCTCCTTGTCTCTGTGTTCTCCCTCGGCTCCTGGCCTCCCTTCTTCCTCGGGATGTTGCTCATCATCTTCTTCAGTCTCAAGTTGGGTGCTTTTCCCATCGGTGGCGCCCAGTCTCCCGGGGCGGCGCAGGCCGGTGGCTTTGGACGGGTTAAAGACGTGCTCCATCATTGGTTCCTCCCATGTCTCTCTCTGGTGCTTACTCACCTGCCGGGGATCTATCTGCTCACGCGCAATTCAATGCTTGGCGTGTTGGGGGAGGACTACGTCCGAACAGCCAGGTCCAAGGGGATAAGAGAGCATCGGGTTCTACTGCGGCACGCCTTGCCCAACGCTCTTCTCCCCATCGTTACCACGATCGCCATGCGCTTTGGCTTCATGATTATGGGGACGATGTTTGTGGAGGTCGTCTTTGCCTATCCAGGTATGGGCACTCTGATTTACCAGGCCGGCGCGGCGCGGGATTATCCCCTGCTGCAAGGGGGTTTCTTGCTCATGATGGCCTTCGTGGTGTTCTTCAACCTGGCGGCAGATTTGCTATATGCCCGTCTGGATCCAAGAGTGAGGAGAGCATGAGCCGGCTGCTGGGGGTGATTCGGGGGCAGAAGCTGGCGCTGGTAGGGTTGGCCGTGCTGGCCTTTTTCGGGCTGTTGGCCGTCTTTGCCCCCTGGCTTTCGCCCCACGACCCCAAGGAGATGGATGCGCCGATGTTGCCGCCGACGGGTTCGCACCCCCTGGGTACAAACGACATCGGCCAGGATATTCTCAGTGAACTCTTCTATGGCGCGCGTTTCTCTCTGCTCGTCGGCTTTCTCTCTGCTGGCATCTCCACAGTGATTGGCGTCGTCCTGGGGGTTATTTCCGGATACTACGACCGACTGGGCTTCACGATCATGCGAGTGGTGGACGTCTTTCTGGCCGTCCCTCGCTTTCCGATGATGGTTTTTCTGGCTGCCTTTCTCCGGCCCGGCTTGTGGACGCTTGTCCTTTTCTTTGTGCTTTTCGGCTGGACGAGGACAACCCGCCTGGTCCGTTCCCAGATCCTGAGCGAGAGAAACAATGGATACGTTGAAGCCGCCCGCATGGTGGGCGCGAGTGACTTCCGCATCATCGGTCGCCACCTGCTTCCCAGTACCGTCCCCATCGCACTCGTTCGGTTGATCGTGGAGTTTCAGCACGTCATCCTGGCGGAATCGGGGCTGAGTTTCCTCGGGCTTGGCGATCCGACAGTCAAGAGCTGGGGGACGATGCTGCATTATGCCTTCGGATATCCCACCATCTTCATCTCGGACGTGTGGGTATGGTGGGCCGTTCCGCCGGGGATGTGCCTCACCCTCGTGGTGCTGGCGCTGACGTTTGCTGGGTTTTCCCTGGAAGAGCGGGCGAATCCAAGATTGCGCAGAGCGTGGAGGCGTGGACGAATCACAGATACCCCAGAGCACGGATAAGAGCGTGACGGGGCAAAACCCGTACACTTGCCTTTCGAGGCTTATCCAGTCAGGCGCTAGAACTACAACGTGACTTCGCTCCAGAAACCTGGTACTCCCCTGACCCAGGCCCACAGGTCGGCCAGTGTCCCCTGCCCGACCGGGACCCCCCTCTTATCCCCCCTGTGAGGGGGGAAGGGAGGTGGCGTGTCATCCGGCCCCGCGATCCAGTAGGTGGGGATGCCGACCGATGTGGCCTGGACGACGTCCCACTCCCAGTGGTCGCCGACCATCAAGCATTCGTCGGCCTGTCGGTCCAGCCGTGCCAGAATCTCGCGGTAGTAGGCCGGATGGGACTTGGTGGCGTGCATATCCTCGTAGGTGGTCACCAGCGTGTAGTCGAATTCGGTCACGGGCACGCCGGCCCACTCCAGGCGCTGTTCGATAGGCGAGCGGGGGAACAGCGGATTGGTCGCGATGACCACCTGCAGGCCGCGCTCGAAGGCCCACTCAACCAGCGGATGGGCCTCCGGCCGCGGTCGCGTCAGTACTCGCAGTTTGGGAAATTCTTCGGCATAGAAGCGCTCGAAGATGGGCTTCAACTCTGCTGGCTCGTATCCCACCGCCGGGTAGAAGGCGGCCGCGAACGTTTCCTCGTTGGTGGGACCATCGCCGTCGTTGGCCTCCATCGCATGTGTGGCGCGCATCAACTCGGAGATCAGACGTTCGGGTGAGATCAGGTGAGCCACGTGGCGGGTGAGTGCCTGGAAGTAGGCCGGGATAAAGGTCTCCATGGAGTTACCCAGCAGCGTGTCGTCCAGGTCGAAGAGGATGGCTTTAAGCATCGCTTACTCCCTCTACCACCTTCCCGAAAGCTTCAAGCGAGGAATCGACCGGGCGTGCCTCGGAGCTTTTCAGGCGAGTTTTGTTTAGGGCACCTGTCCTCATACCCTAGCTTCGCTAATCTGCTCCGGCGAACAGTTCCGGGTGATACTGGCGAGCAAGCTCGACGTATTCTATCACAACTCGCCTGCCGCGTCCAATCAGGCCGCTGATCTCCTCTGCCTCCATGCCCCGTTTCAGCAGCAGTTTCACGCGCTCGTAGTCTTTCAGGTAGCATTCCACGGCTTTCAGGCTGTGCCCTGTCTCACGGGCGACGTCTGGCGGTTCCAGCCCCTGCTCGTACAGCCGCACGATCTCCTTCTTGTGCGTCGGGCGGCTGCCCTGGTCCATCCGGTAGCCCTTCATAGGCAGCAACTCGCCTGTCTCTTCCTCCCACTCCCGTACGTACTGCCGCGTGACCTCGTAGGATTTGTTCAGGATGACGCTCCGCTCGGCGATGGTCAGCAATCCGCCTTGTTCCTCGGCCGCCTTCACCATCCGCGCCAGCCGTCTCTCGTCCCGTGCCTTGGCCGCCGCGTGGGTCTTGCCTCGCGGCGTCTTCCCCTCGGTGCGGGATCGCAGGTCAGATCAGGCCACGAAGGGCAGCCTCACCGTCACCGTCTTGTACTCCTCGGTGCGTTTCCCCGGCTCCGCTTTCTTCCCCTCGTCCGCCGTGCACGTCCAGACCAGAGCACCGCTCCCCACTTGCTCCATCGGCGGGTAGAACTCCTCCATCAGCCCCATCACGTCCTCGACCAGCAGTTGTAGGATACGCCGGCCACCCAGCAGCCCGTACTCCGTCTCCAGGAGATGCATCAACGCACTCTCGAACGTCCGT
>DAOUEC010000286.1:0-17398 GCA_034430655.1 Anaerolineae bacterium | reverse complement strand
CAAAGCCAACCCGGAGATGAACCTCGAGGTCTTAGACGGGGTTTACACTGAGGAGCAATATGGCATCGCTGTCAACAAGGGCCGGCCGGATCTTCTGGAGGCCATCAACAGAGGGCTGGCGGCTGTCAAGGCCAGCGGCAAATACGACGAGATCTACGAGAAGTACTTCGGCACCAAGTGAGGGGGAAGTATCCTTCGCTCCTGAGCCAGCGCCCGTTGGCAAGGGCGAGGTTCTCCATCGGTGGGGGCTCTCAACCCCCACCGATGCCCCCTCAACCGGCCAGGCATCGGCGGGCTATTGGAATCCCTCCGACAACCAGCCATAGTTGCTACCAAGGCTTTTTGCGTGGGCCTGGGTGGCAATTGGGCCAACCGGACTTATCATTGGGAAGTGAATATGATTGCTGAAGCAGAGAAACTGAGAAGAGGCAGGGCGCTGCCCATTCCCTGGGAGCGCATTCCTTGGTGGGTGATTATCCTGTCCATCGTAGGTATCATCATAGGCTGGTCAGTGCTGACCTCGGAAACATACCTTAGGGTCATTCGATTTGTGATGGGTGGATTGAAGCTCACCTTGCAGGTCACCTTCATCTCTTATGCCATTGCGTTGGTGGTGGGTTTGATATTTGGCTTGATGCGGGTGACCAAGAATCCCATCCTGTACGCTGTATCTACTCTCTACGTGGAGGTAATGCGGGGCGTTCCCCTCCTGGTTATCATCTTGTACATGGGATATGTCATCACTCCCATGTTACGCGATGCCACCGGTGGAAGGATAGACCTACAAGGTATCCCGGCTGCGGTGCTTGGCATGGCGATATGTTATGGCGCTTATCTGACCGAGGTCTACCGGAGCGGAATCCAGTCCATCGAACGTGGTCAGATGGAGGCCGCTCGCTCTCTGGGCATGAGCTACTTGCAGGCTATGCGCCATGTGATCCTGCCCCAAGCCATTCGCCGCATTCTGCCCCCCCTGGGGAACGACTTCATCGCTATGCTCAAGGACTCCTCGCTGATCGCTGTCATCGCTTTACCAGACCTCTTGCAGATGGGACGCTTATATGTTTCTCGTACCTTTCGTGCCTTCGAGGGATATAATACTGTTGCACTTTTGTATCTGGTGTTGACTTTGTTCCTGTCCCTTCTGGTGCGTATCGTCGAAAGGAGAACGGCCATTGAGTGAGCCTATCATTGCGATAGAGAACGTCTATAAGAGTTTTGGCCACGTGAAAGCCGTCGTTGACGTCAGTATGGAAGTTGCCCCGGGAGAAGTTGTGGTCATTATTGGCCCCTCGGGCGCGGGCAAGTCTACTCTCCTGCGCTGTATCAACAACCTGGAGCCGATAGACAGTGGACGCGTCATTATTGACGGTGTTTCCATCACCGATGCACCGGACATCAACGAGGTACGGGCCGAGATTGGGATGGTTTTCCAGCTCTTCAACCTCTTCCCGCACCTGACGGCGCTGGAGAACATCACCCTGGCCCAGCGTGTTGTGCGCAGACGTGATCAGGAAGAGGCAGAGACCATCGCCCGGGAGCAGTTGGCCAAGGTAGGCATCGCTGAGAAGTGGGATTCCTACCCCTCGCAACTCTCCGGCGGTCAGCAGCAGCGGGTGGCTATCGCCCGCGCGTTGGCGATGTATCCCAAGATTATGCTCTTCGATGAGCCCACTTCGGCCCTCGACCCGGAGATGATCAAAGGGGTGCTGGACGTGATGCTGGATCTGGCACGAGAGGGAATGACTATGGTAGTCGTCTCACACGAGATGGGGTTTGTCAGGGCGGCCGCCGATCGAGTTATTATTATGGACAACGGCTCCATCATTGAGGAAGACACGCCAGAGGAGTTATTCACCGCGCCCAAGGAGGAACGGACCAAACAGTTCCTGAGCCAAATCTTGCATCAGTGAAGGCTGAGGCGTACTTAAATCCTGGGGACAGCCCAACCGGGGTCTCCCACAAGATAAGATTCGCCGAGGCGGCGGCGGATCTATGGCAGTTCGACCTCAGAAAAGGGCGCGGCGAACGGAGGCAGGATGAGAGGGCAGATCGAATCCCTGCTCGACCAAGGCACCAAGGCAGCGCGGGTCGGCGAGATCAAGCGGGCACGGGAGACATTCATCCGCGTCATCGAGTTGGACCAGCGCAACGAGATGGCCTGGCTATGGCTCAGCACCGTCGTCGAGACGCCAGCCGACAAGTCTGTGTGTCTGGAGAACGTCCTTGTCATCAACCCCGACAACAAACACGCGCTAGAGGGACTCCGGTATCTGCGCCAGCACGGGGGCGATGAAATGTCCCAGTCCGCCCTGCTCCCCCGGTTGACCGGCCCCCGGCTGTGGTCCGAATTGGAGTGGGGCGCTCCCGGCGTAGAGGTCTCCCCTCCCCCGGCTGAGCGGCTGTGCCCCCGCTGTGGCTTCCGTAATTCCGGCTGGGCCTACGTTTGTGACCGCTGCGGCGCTGACCTGCAGCCTGTGAACCTCTACGTGGCCGTCTCCAGGCCGCGCCAGCGCGGTTTCACCAGCCTGCTGAAAGCGTGGGGCGCGGCGTTCGTCTTCAACCGGCGGTGGGCCTTCCTGCCGGAGATCGAACTGGCCTCCTGGGGACGCAGCCTGGCGGCCCTGGGAATGGCCGCGCTCTTCACCTCGGCCTGGCGTGTGATCATGACCGTGGTACTGCGACTGTTGGTCACCCAATATGATGCTCGCGGTCAACTCCCTGCCGACGCGCTCCGCTGCGTTGTCCACGTGCTGCTGTTGACCCCGCTATTGGCGTTGGCCTGCACGCCTGTCGCGTTGCTGACCTGGGTCGGAGCGCGCCTGCTGGGCGGCCGGCGGGACCTCAAGACGCACGCGCACCTGACGGCGGTGGCCTTTTCGGCCTGGGTCGTGCTGGTGGCGCTGTTGGCCCCGCTCGCCACGTTGGTGCCTTACCTGTTGGGCGGCAGGGTAAGAGGCGCGACTCGCTTGCGCCTCTACCTCCGCCTGCTCTCCGAGGGGATGCCGGTCTTCGTTGGTGTGGCAGCGGGCGTGACAGGGTTCGTCTGGCTGGTACAGGCCCTGCGAACAGCACACCACCTGTCGGCCACGCGTGCTATCCTGGTGGCATTGGCAGTGGTAGCGCTGGGGGCGTCTCTTTTCCTCGGGCTCGACCGCTTCATCGGTGGGCGACTCACTGCTCTCGTGAGTGTACTGGTGACAACCTTTTTCCTGCCGCTACTCGACTGACAGGCCGCCGTTGAGGTATCTTTGGGGTTGGGGTCTTACAATCCTCCTTCCAACCACTCGGCCACCAGCGTCTCCATCATTCCACTTGCCTCCATCTCTGCCAGCGCCTCGTTGATCGCGCATAGCAGGTGCTGGCTTTCCCGCCGCACGGCCACAGCGTAGGGCTCCTCGACGACCGGCGCCTCCACGATGACCAGCCCGCTCCCCGCCCCGGTCGCCGCCAGCGCCGAGACGTGATCCACCAGCGCGACATCCGCCTCCCCTGCCGCGACCGCCGCCAGTGCCTCGGCTGCCGTCTGATGGGGCACGACGGTAAGGCCAGATAGTCTTCGCGCCCACCTCCTTGCCTCCAGGTCTCCCTGCGTGCCAAATTCCACCGCCAACGTGTGGCCGCTCAGGTCGCCCATCTCCTCGATGCCACCTCCCCTTTCTTCCCCCCCGCTCTCGGGGGGGACAGAGGGGGGGCGCACCACCAGCACCTGCCCGGCGTCGAAGTAGGGGGTCGAATAGGCGAAATCGGCCATCCTGTCGGGGTTGACGACGAGCGCGGAGATGACGATGTCCACGCAGTCCACCGCCAGCGCGTCGTAGAGGCCGTCGTAGGGGAGATTGGCGACGAACTGTACCTCGACCCCTTCGGCTTTGCTCAGGGCAGGCCCCAGTCGGCGGCCCAACTCCCGTGCCAGGTCTACGTCGAACCCGGCCAGCGTCCCATCGGCGGCGATGTTCTCGAAGGGTGGAAAACTGGCGTCCATCCCCACGCGCAGGACGCCGCTTTCGCGCACGCGCTCCCATGCGTCGTCGGGACGTGCGCATGCGGCCAGGACAATGAACAATGAACAATGAACAATGAACAATGACCAATTGAGGATTTGGGATTTGGGATTTGGGATTTGGAATCTAGCCATCAGAACGCTTCCAAAACCAGTTTCTTGACCTTTTCTGCCAAGGCGCCTGTCTTTGGATCCATAACCTTACAATACTTCCCTCAGGTTATCCACGCACTGCTTGAAGTGGGGATCGGGGACTTCCCAAAGCACATCAATATCGCTGTACTGATCGCCCTTGTTACGTGCGAGCGAGCCTCTCAACAGAGCCTTTGAGCCAGGCGCGGCCTCCTCCAGGCAAGTCAGCATTCTGTTGACGAGTTTTGCTCTAAGTCTCGTGTCAAGCCTCACACTCGTGCCCCCCATACATCCCTCTATGATTGTACTCGCTATGTGCAGGGGTGGCAACTGTTCCGCGAGGCACGGTTTGAACTTGACAATCCGTGTGATTGCTACGATACTTGAGTCTGCCACACTTACCAATCTACCAGTATACCACTCTGCTGACCCTCGATGTACCTGATGACGAAACGGGTGTATCTTCTCAATATCGTGGGGTGGAGATAGTCCGCTACAGCCACGATGGATTGATTGCCCGTGTCTACCTTGACAATGTCACATTTCCGTGGGAGGGTTCTCCAGAACCCGATTTCGGCGTCTGGAGACGCCTCCTACAGTGCCGCACAAACGGATCATCGGGTAACAGGCGCTAATGTGACATTGTCAAACTACTCAGGCTGCCTCTTTCAGCGATTGAAATCGCCTCTCGTGGGCTTTCAGCCGAGCGTCTGCCTGCGCAGACGCACCTGTCCGCGCAGGCGGACAGCCGGCTTCAGCCCTCTAAGTGCGGTTTCAACCGCCTGCCTGAGTAGTAACGCGAGGGAGTAAGAACTTGCGATGGCCCCTACCGAAATCAGCGTTGTCCTCTTGACCGGCTTGATCATCTTCAGCGGGCACCTCGTCAAAGGCATCTCCGGTTTCGGCAGCGCGTTGTTCTCCGTCCCGCTGCTGATGTTCATCCTCGACGTCAAATTCATCACGCCCGTCTTTCTGGTCTTCGACCTCACGTCTGGCGCTATTCTGGTTGCGTCCAACTACCGTTCCATCCATCGCAGGCTGTTCTTCCTGCTCTTATGCGGGTTGCTGGTGGGGACCGCCATCGGCACGTGGGTGTTGCTCTCCTTCGGCCACGACCTTCTCAAGCGCGTCCTGGGGCTGCTGGTGACCGCCTGGGCGTTGTTGGCGTTACTCCGCAAGGAAGAACGTCCCGTCAACCCAACGGCGAATCGGGTGATGCTCTACCTGGCACCCCTCAGCGGTTTCCTGGGCGGGGCGCTGGGGGCGATGTTTAGCGTCAACGGGCCGCCCATCATCATCTATCTTTCCCACGTGCTCGAAGAGAAGCAGGTCTTCCGCGCCACGCTCTACGGCATCTTCTTCGCCGACGCCTGTTACAAATTGGTGCTCTTCACGGCCAATGGGCTCCTCACGGGCGAGGTGCTGCGTTTCGCGCTGCTGATGGCCCCGTTCCTGGTGGCCGGTGTCTTCGCCGGCTCCTGGCTGCAGATGCGCATTGACGAGGTGCTGTTCAGGAAGATAGTGGCCCTCATCCTGATAGTGACGGGCGTGATGCTGGTGGTCTAGCGCTGGGCGTGACGTTGGTGGTCTAGCTTAGGGGCGCGGTTACCGCGCCCTTACCCGTCACACCAGCCCCGCCAGCCCCGCCAGCCCGACCAATGCCACCGCCGCGCAGGTCTGCGGAATGCCGAGCACCGGCACGAGGAGCACGGCGGCCAGCAGCGCCCCCACGCAGCCCCCCACCAGGTCGGCCCCGTAGAGCATGCCAGCCACGCGGCCAGCGCTCACCCTGCTCTGGCCGGTCTCCGACCGTGCCAGGGCCACTGCCAGCGGGAAGGCCATCCCTGTGAGGCCGCCCGCCACGAGCGCCAGCAGTAGGAACACCGGCGCCGGGGCGGGGATGGGCAATGAGAGGATAAGCGGAAAGACGCCGCTATAGACAGCAACAGCCGCCTGTACCATGATCAACGTCCGCCTGGCCCCCCAGCCGCTATCCGCTGACTGCTGGCTGCCAACCGCTAACCACTGATTGCTCGCCGCGCCTCCCAGTGCCAGCCCGGCCATAAAGGCCGTCACGATCAGGCTGACCTCGGCGTAGACGTAGCCGTGCAGCACCTGGAAGGCGAAGAGAATCACCACCTCCAGCGTCATCTCCGCCAGGCCGATGCCAGCGATGGCGAACGGGACGGCCCACCCGCGCTGCCAGCGCACGAGTAGCACGACGAGGGCCAGCGGAACGGCCACCCACCACAGGTTGACCAGGCCCGTGCCCTCGAAGACCCCGCGCAGGTTAGGGTAGAAGCGCGAGAGCCATAGCGCCAGGTCGTAGTAGTAGCAGATGGGCGTCAGATCGCGGTTAAGCCGTACCCCGGTGGTCGCCGCAAGTTCAGCCCGCACTTGAGCGAAGCGGTCGGTCGTGAATACGTACTTGATGTAGCCCGGCCTCACCCAGCGGGTCTCGACGCCGCGCTCGGCCAGCCGTCCCGCCAGTACAGTGGGATTGGTCTCCAGAGGAGCGGCGGAGGCGAGGAAGAAGTTGTGCCTGCCCGGAAGCACGACTACCTCGGGAAAGACCTCGCGCAGTGTGTGATAGACGCTGCCGTTGCGCCGCGCTAGTTCAGGCGACCAGTAGTTCTCGGCCGAGGGCAGCCCCAGCGCGAAGATGCCGCCAGGGTTAAGCACCGCGCCCACTTCCTCGAAGAACTCCTGGGTGTAGAAACGGTTGAGCGCGCCGGTGGCCGGTTCGGGCAGGTCGAGGATGACGATGTCGAAGCCGCCTTCCAGGCCCCCCACGTAGTGGGGGGGCCGTGACAGCCTATCCAGCGCAGTCTTGACATATAACCGCCCATCAGTGAAAACCAGCCTGACGCGGGGATTGTTCAGTACAGCGGCGTCCTCCGGGGGCAGATAGGCCTGCGCCGCCTTGATCAACAGCGGGTCGAGTTCGACGTAGGTTACGTTGGTGATAGGGTGCTTGAGGATCTCGCGCACGTCCCCGGCCACGCCCCCGCCGACCAGGAGGACGCTGTGCGGGTTGGGGTGCGCCAGCAGCGGGAAGTGGGCCACCTCCTCGGGGAACGTCCCCTGTGTCTCGAAGGCCAGCAGGCCGTTCTCATAGAAGACGCGCTGCCCGTCGCGGACCTGGATGATGAGGCGACCGTAGGGGGAGTCGGCGGCGAAAGCCAGGTCGGACCACTGCCAGCGGAGGGTGGCGTCGTGGAGGGAGCGGCCCAGG
The DNA here is from genome assembly GCA_034430655.1 of Anaerolineae bacterium. Classification (GTDB taxonomy): domain Bacteria; phylum Chloroflexota; class Anaerolineae; order B4-G1; family B4-G1; genus JAUWNP01. The sequence continues at coordinate 10,028 of DAOUEC010000286.1, read as the reverse complement.
GGCAAGGCAGCCAGGGCCAGGAGGAGCAAGCAGGCCAGGGACAATTTCAGGTTCCAGGTTCCAGGTTTCAGGAGTTGGAGGGTGATGGTCAGGTTGACTGCGCCGACGAGGAGCGCGGCCTGGAAGGGGTCCAGGTAGCGGATGAGAAGGAAACTGAAGAACGTGCCGCCGACGACGGCGCCGGCACTCTCCCAGACGTAGGCCCGGCCCGCAGTGCCGCCCCGCTCGACGGTCAGCCGCGCCCCCAGCGTGAACAGGAAGCCCGCCAGGAGGCACAGTGGGGCCAGGATGAGCACGACTGCCGCGACCATCGGCCCGAACTCGACGAAGGCCCCCGGCGTGACCCCTAGCAGCGTCCGCATGCCGCGCACGAGACCGATCTGTGCCGGGAGCAGCGCCGTAGCGAGTGCCAGCCCCGCCGCGAAGGTCCCCGCCCCCAACTGCCGCCGCTCTGCCAGCCGTCCCAGACCCCACGAACCGACCGCCACCCAGGCCACCCAGGCCGCCAGCACGAGCCCAAACAGCAACTCGTTGCCGTAGAAGGTGGCGACCAATTCGCGCATCAGCACGATCTGCGCGATGGTCGAGGTGAAGCCGACGGCGACCAGCCCAATGCTCATACCGTCACACCTTCCCCACCGTGATGACATAGAGTGCCGCTTCCTCCTTGCCATCCAACCCCAGCAGGTCGTTGAGATCGTCGTCGAGGAAGGCGCCGACGGCGCAGTCCCCCAGCCCCATTGAGGTGGCCGCCAGGTAGAGGTTCTGCCCGATGTGCCCCGCCTCCAGCAGCACGTAGCGGTAGGTCCGCTCGCGGTACTTCCAGCGTGTGCGCTGGAAGATGGCCGAGAGGACGAAGCAGACACCCGCCTGCCCCAGAAAAGCCTGTCCCACCCCTGCCCGCACCATCGCGGCGCGGAAGTCTCCCGCTTGCAACAACTCCAGGCCGTGCTCCTCCACGGCGTAATGGTAGACCCCCGGCTCCAGCCCCGTGACATCGTGCACCACCGCGTACACTTCAATGGGATAGAGCGCCCCGGCCGAGGGGGCGGCGCGGAGGCCCCAGCGGTGCTCGGTGATGCCCTGAGCGGCGTGCAGCAGGCGCGAGAGTTCCTCCCGCGAGAGGGGCTCGTCGGAGTAGTCGCGCACCGAGCGGCGCGTCTCGACTGTCTCCTCCAGGCTCAGTCCCTGGTAGCCGTGGGGATCGGGGAGCGAGATTCGTTCTGCGTCGGCGTAGGTCTTGTACCGCTCTGGCTGCCTGCCCCAGTCCAGCACTGCCCCCAGGGCCTGCCCTGTAAACGGGCCGGGCTTGCTCCACTGGTGGTACAACTCGCCGAGGTCGGCGGCCTCGTAGGGGAGTTCCGCCAGCCGCCGGCCGGGGATCAGCCGCCCCAGGATGAAGCCCCCCGCAGCCGACATGGCGGAGACGAGGAAGCCGCGGCGTCCCAGTAGCGGTGCGTGCTCACGTGGCGCTGGCGCTGATGGCCCCCGTGCCCGCCCGAACCTCCACCTCAGATAGGCCGTGACCCGCCCCCAGTTGAGGGCCAGGTGCAGCACGGCCAGAGCAGCGCAGGCGTAGCCCGCGTAGCAGTGGAGGGCGAATTGGTGAAGACCGAACAGGTCGGTCACCAGCCCGCTGATCGTCACGTACAGTCCGCTCAAAAGCATGGCGGCGATGATCAGGTACTGGAGGTCTCTGCGTTCAAATCTCAGTTTCATTCCTCCTCCCCAAATACCACTGCCGTGAACGCATAGAGGCTGGCCCCCTCGCGCCAGCAGTCGGGTGGCAGCCCGGCCTTGAGACACAGGTTCTCCAGGAAATCCTCCCGGTCCCAGCCCTGCTCCACCGGCACCTGCGGCAGCAGCACCCCTTGCCGTCCCCCCTGTACAATCACCAGCCCGTGGGTGCCGACCTCAATCTGCCCCGTCTTGGTGATGCGGCGCAGCGGCGAGAGGACCGAGATTTCGATGCTCACCTCGTCCAGTTCCTCGGCCGTCATAGGGGGAAAGCGCGGGTCGGAGGTGGCGGCGGAGACAGCCATCTCCTGCACGACGCGATAAAGCGGTGTGTCCGCCCGCAGGTGGCCGATGCAGCCCCGCAGGCTTGCCCTGAGCCCTGTCGAAGGGTTGCCTCTCTCCCTCAAGGTGACGAAGGCCCCGCAGTGGCGGGTCAGCGCCGGGTCGTCTGTCTCGTAAGTGGAGATTTCTCCCGTCTCCAGGTATTCCACGATGGTCGTGCGGGCCAGCGCCAGCAGTCCCTCCCGCTGCTGAGCGGTCAAATCGGGCGGCTCGTAGCGCCAGAACATCACTGCCCCGTACCCCACCACCTGCCCCCGGTCGCCGTAGGGGGAGTCGCCGGAGTTGGCGTAGCGCAGCACGGTCACCGTGTCGGCCCCCAGTCCTTGCGCGACTTGCATCGTCACCAGTATGGGGGCCTCGCCGCAGGCGCAGGTGACCAGGTTGGGGAAACCGGCGTGCATCAACTCGTCCGTCGTCTCCCGCACCCGCGCCGGGTCGAAGGTCTCAATGGCCCCCAGGGTGGCCCCGTCCACGGTGAGCGCATCGTCGTAGGCAGGGTAATGGGAGAGGTCGGAGGAGGCGATGACGACGGCCCGCCGGCCGGGGAGCGCCGCAAGCAGCGCACGGGTAAGCGCCTGCACCGTTTCCTCATCGTCAGCACCCATCAAGATCGGCACGATGCTGCAATTGGGGCATACCCGCTGCAGGAAGGGCAGTTCGATCTCGATGGGGTGTTCTCCCTCGTGGGTGGCGGGGTCAAAGGTGATGCGGGGGTCGGCCGCGATGAGTGCCTGGGCCAGTTCCACGTCCACCGGCACGACCCCCAGCGGGGTCTCAAAGCCCCCCTCGGCCCAGACGGAGATTGGGTCTGAGAGGGGCGACTGGTGGTCGGAGGCGATGATGACGGCGACGTCGTACTCTCCCTGCTCAAGTTGCTTGAAGCCGCAGGCGGCCACCGGCCCGGAGTAGACGTAGCCCGCGTGGGGCACGATGAGACCCATGGGCTCCCCATCTATCGGCTCGACCGCTGCCAGCATCTCGTCCACCATTCGCGCCAATTCATCCGGCTCACCAGGGTACCAGGAGCCGGCGACGACGGCGGGGCGGACCTGGCCAGAGGGGATGGTGGGGGAAGAGAGCGCGGTGGGGAGGGCAAGCATTGCCCCCGTGGCCTCCGCCGCTGGTGTGGCTGCCGGCGCGGCGCAGGCGGCGAGGAGGAAAGCCACTAGAGCCAAAGTCAGTTCCAGTTTACGAGTTGCAGATTTCATGCACTCATCCAAATTTCAGGACTTCTACCGCCTCTGGATTTAGAACTTGATAGCCAACAGCCTCCTGAGCGGTGATTTGAACTGCCAGAGGCTTCTTATCGCACCCTGTGACTTCTATCTCTAGCGGCGTCATCGTGGCCCAATTTCCAGCATTCCTATCCAAGATGAACGCATAATCGCTGTCCAGTTCGAGAATTCTCAACCTCGTGGATTCATCGAGTATCAGGTACCGCTCATTGCCTTCGTGCTCCATATGAGTTCTGAAATCAGGGTCATCTCGCCAAGAAGAGCTGATTTGTTGACCGGGTGCCAGCAAGACCTTTGCTTGATACCCAGCCTCACTTATCTTCTTAGCCGCTTCCGCCACTTTGTCGAAGGTCAGTTGCTTCACCTTGATAGGTTTTGTTGCTTCATGCTCAAAGATGGTCTTTGCAATATGAGCTGTCTCTGCTCTGACAATCTGATGCACCGCTTCGAACCCGACCCTCATTCCGACTTCCTGTGGTTCTCCAAGACCGATCAAAGTAAAGTCCCGCTTCTCAGGACATTGTATACGACAACTACCTCTAAGCTCAGTAGGTGCTTTCTCCCTACTGTTCTCGGTTAGTGCCAGTTGGCCAACCTGACTCTGCGATTGGTAGTATTCCAGAGCTTCTTCTCGGTATGCTTTAACCCGACTACTGTCCAGAGGCAACTTCTTAATGATGCCCTCGGCTTTTCCCATCCATTTCCGCCTGCGTTCCGTATCTGCCAGCCAGTCTCGTGCCTTCTCAAGTGCATCACGTGCCTGACCATTGAATACATCATCCCATCCTGCGATCACACGATCAACGTCCTCATATTGCGCCAGCACCTTATCCGCATAGGAGGGTAAATTGATGAGAAACCGATATGCACTTCGCAGTTCTTCGCCTATCGCTACCGAGTACTCGTCGTCTTGGCTCAGCAAGGCCTTGGTGAAGGCAGGAACCGCAGGATGCCAATCCCTATTGCGCTGTTGCAGCGCATAGGCCAGACAAAGCAGGTAGTATTGTAGGACATACATCTCTCCGCCGTGATAGCCCTCTATTGGCCAGTTTACAAATGAGCTGTAGAACATTTGATAGGTTAGGAACCCGATATTGAGATGAATGAGATTGGCATTGGCCCAAGATGCGCCGGCATCGGGCGGGTTCACATGCCGCCAAAGCTCCTTTATGTACCCGAACTCTTTCCGATAGAAGGCATAGACACAGATTGTGAAGAAAGTATCATATACCCCGGTTGTTGTCCACAGCGTTTGAAGCGCTGCTCTGGTGCTTCGTGCTTGTTCCTGGAGTTGTTGCTCAGATGCTGGTATCAATCGCTCAATCTCGGACATCCCGAGTTCGAAAACGTACTTGTTGGCGGGAGTAATTCGGGTATCTATTCGCAACGCCAGCGTTTCCCATTTCGCCCACTCATCTCGACTGATTGAAATCCCGGCGCGAGTAAAATCGCTGAGTAATTTTCTCAAACCAGGGTGAAATGAATCGTACAAGTCCTCAACTGACGATATGTGACTGAAATAGCCAAGTTCTTTTTTCCACAGTTCAGAATCTTGATCATCGATGATTGCTCTGTTAACCTGCTCGAGAGTACTCAGGCAGGCGGAGAGGTGTTCTTCGCTGAAAACCTTATGGGCTCGACGGAATATAGCCTCTCTCAAAGAGAGCACTAACCGGAACCTTGAAATATCCCTATGTTCTATGGCAATCTTAATGAATTCTTGATACTGTTGCAATATACCCTTCAGGATTTCCCTACTACTGCCTTGGTCTATCAGGGTGGTAGTAGTTTGGGCCAGAAGACTTGCAATATGTAACGTGAGTTCTTCATTCTTTTTCGCAATTGCTACTTTGAAGATACGGTAGTACTGATTTGCAACTGGTGAAGAAATGCCGAATCCAAGCAAAGCCCATGCGATGTCTTTGTCTTCTGTGGGAAGTAGCATTGAATCCGGGGCAATAAGAGCTTGTTGTATTTCTTGCAACGCATCTAAGTACTTCCTGGTGATCCCGTCCTCTCCTCGTTCAAATGCCTTGACAGCCACATCTCCCAATGATGTTACTGCATCCAAAACCCCCTGCCTGTCCCGTTTCTTCAAAGCTTGCAACCCTTCATTTCTAATTTGCTCGGCTAAGTTTCTTGGATCAAGGAGTCGAAGGGTTTGCTGAAAGTAGTAAGGTAGTGTCAGAAGGCAAAAAACGAAGAGCCAGGTCATAGCCAGAAATCCCCATTGGGGCATAGGCTGCGACTGAACACCGATGGCGATAACAGATATAAGGATGCACACAAGAAGAGAGAGAAAAGTCAGCCTGGTAGCTTGGTTTCCAATGAAGAAGGAAAAGAGACGAGGTGTGTATCTGTCAGAAGTAATCTCAACAGCAAGCACAGAGACTGAGAAAACTATCGCCAATATTCCCGCCAGTACCTGGGCCATAGTTGCCAGGAATGGGTTCGCAAGGTTTTCATTGAGCGGCGCATGAAGAGGAATTCCCACTATCCATCCTACGGTGACGGCAATGGCGATTGAAGTAATCACCAAACGGCCCCATTGTTTCCACTTCATGTCCAAACTCCTTTGGTTCACTGATCCGGCGGCCCGGGCGGCACCTCCACCGGTTCTCCCTCTGGCTCGCCGGGCCACCAGACACCGGGGATGGACTCGCCGCAGAACTCGCACGCGCCATTCACGATGTGATACTCCACCACGTTGAACCCCTCGCGGCGGATGAGCACCTCGCCGCAGGCAGGGCAGTAGGTGTGGTTGCCTGCGTGGGCGGGCACGTTGCCGATGTAGGCGAACTTGATCCCCTCCTCTCGCGCTATCTCCCAGGCCCGCTCCAGCGTCTCCACCGGCGTGGGCGGCAGATTGGTCAGTTTGTACTGCGGGTAGAAGCGGCTGAAGTGGAGCGGCACGTCGTGGCCAAGCGTCTCCACCACCCAGCGGCACAGCGCCCGCAGTTGGCCCAGGTCGTCATTGAGCGTCGGCACCACCAGGTTAACGATCTCCAGGTGCACGCCGCTCTCGTAGACGGTCTGAATGGCGCGCAGCACCGGCCCCAGTTCCCCGCCGCACACCTTGCGGTAGAATTCCTCGTCGCACCCCTTCAGGTCAATCTTGATGGCGTCCACCGCCGCGCAAAGTTCCCGCAGCGGCTCGGGATTGATGAACCCGGCGGAGATGACGACGCTGCGCAGCCCCGCCTCCCGCCCTATCCGCGCCGTCGCCAGCATGTACTCGTAGAAGATGGTCGGCTCGGAGTAGGTGTAGGCGATCACCGGCGCGTTGTACTGCTGTGCGTAGCGCACCACGTCCTCCGGCGGGAGGTCAACGTTCTGGGTCTCCTCCGGCGGGACCTGGGAGATGGACCAGTTCTGGCAGTACTGGCAGCGCAGGTTGCATCCAGCCGTGGCGATGGAGAAAGCGGCGGCGGTGGGGAGGAAGTGATAGAAGGGCTTCTTCTCGATGGGGTCAACGTGCACTGCGCAGGGGTTGCCGTAGACCATCGAGTAGAGCCGGCCGCCCCGGTTCTCGCGCACACGGCAACGGCCCCGCTCGCCGTCGGCGATGATGCAACGGTGAGGGCAGAGGTTGCACTGGACGAAGGCACCGTGATGCTCAGGAAGGTGGCAATAGGAGACAGGCAACGGCCCCTCAAGCGTGCCGTGGCAGGCGGCACAGTTGAGCGTGCCCTCGGCGGTCGTGGAGATGTAGTAGCGTGCCTCGGTTGACCAGGGGGTCGGTGGCTCAATCGGCGCGACTCCTCCTGTCTCCTGGGGCGACCATTCCCACCAGCGGCGACCGCTCAGCCAGGCGGCCACGCCTGCGCTGCAAGCAGCCAGCGCCCCAGCGCCCAGCAGAAACTGCCGTCGTGTGATCCCGCTACTCATCTACTCATTCCTCATCTACTCATTACATATCAATACCCATGCAGGCTCTCCAGGCGCACGGTGCGCACCAGCCAGGGTACGCCGATAAAGGTAAACAGCACCAGGCTGAAACCGGCCACGGCCAGCCAGGCTGACCGCTTGCCGCGCCAGGAGCGCAGCGGGCGCACGTGCAGGAAGAGCAGATACCACAGCCAGGTGATGAGCGCCCAGGTCTCCTTGGGGTCCCAACCCCAGTAACGCCCCCAGGCGTTCTGTGCCCAGATCGCGCCAGTGATGATAGCCAGCGTCAGCCAGGGGAGGCCCAGCGCCACGGCCCGCTCCATCGTGCGCTCGATCTCCTTACCCCCCCCAGCCCCCCCTATGAGGAGGGGAGCCGCCCGCTGCACCAGGCGCATCACTCCCAGCCCGGCGGCCACCGCAAAGGCGGCGTATCCCACCATCGCGGTCAAGACGTGCACCTGCAACCAGACCGAGCGCAGCGCCGGGGGCAGCGGCATAAGAGCCTTCTCGGTGGAGGAACGAGTGACGGCGTAGGTTGCCACCAGCAGCGCCACCGCCAGCACGAAGGGCCCCGCCCGTCGCTCGCGCCAACTTGCCTCCAGCAGCAGGTAGACGGCGACGATGGCCCAGACGAAGCAGAGGGCGAACTCGTAACGACTGGCCAGCGGCCAGTGGCCGGACGCCAGCCCCCGCTTCACCAACCCGCCCGTCAGCATCCCCCAGGCGGTGACGGTCAGCCCCGTCGCCACCCTGCCCACCCAGCCCCTGCCAATCGCCGCGTGCACGATGTAGACGAGCGCAGCAGCCCACAGCAGCGCGTAGGCCAACCCAATCAGCATGGCACTCCTCCCCACTCCTTCACCTGTTGCAACACCTTCCGCTCCGTCCGATAACTGGCCCGCTCAATGGCCTCGTCAATCGGGAACCAACGCACGTCCTCGACTTCGAAATCGTGCCGGGCGACGTCGCCGCCCCGACAGGCCATCAGGAAGAAGTAGACCTTTTTGTGGTAGCGCACCTTTTGGCCGTCCTCGTCCCACCAGAACCAGTACTCGATGGGCTCCAGCCGTTCGATGACCTCGGCCTCCAACCCGGTCTCCTCGCGCACCTCGCGCAGCGCCGTTTCCTCCAGCGACTCCCCCTTCTCCACCAGTCCCTTGGGCAGCCCCCAGCGCTCGCCTCCCTGGGTGGCGATGAGCGCGACCTCGAGTTGCCCGGCCGGATTGCGGCGGCAGACCACCCCGCCGGCGGAAAGTTGAAGGCGTGTGGTCAACTCATACCCTCCCTTTCGTCCTCCACCGTGCGCCTGAGTTCCTCCACCAGCGCCTCAAACTCGCGCCCGAAGTCACAGGCCCACCGGTCGGCCCGCCCGGCCAGACGCAGCGTCCCCTCCGGCTCGATCCGCGCGTGAACCCAGCAGTGGGGGAAGTTGAAACTCACGGTCAGGCCCAACAGGAGCAGAAACCCCGCCGCGATGACCACGCAGTAGCCCGGGTCGTGAACCACCAGCAGGGTCACGCTATATCCGTCTGGGGTCTCTGCGTAGGCTTGCAGATGCAGCCCGACGGGGCCGTAGGACAGCGGCTCGTTGACCCGCACGCGGCCGTGCGTCACCTCCTGGCCTCCTTCGGCGATAGTCACTTCAGCCTCGTAGGAAGCGACGCTGCCATCGGGATAGTGTGCGATGTTGAACCCTTCGTTGCGCAGCGCCAGCCCGCTCCCGTGCCCGACCCCGGCCATCTCGCCCGGCCCGATGGTCAACTCCTCGCGCCAGCCGTACCCGCTGCTCAGCGCCGCCCCCAGCAGCAGGAGAATCACCGCCAGGTGGGTGACCAGCGTTGCCAGGGGAGCCAGCCGGTTGCGGTCGCCACGCAGGTAGATAAGTGGACCATTTGTAGTAACGACTTCAGTCGTTCGTACGCGGAAGCCCCGCCGCCTCAGACTATCGCGCACGATACCCCCCCCCGCCCCCCCTACGAGGGGGGGGGCAGCGGTCAGCCTGGCGATGTGGGGCGCACTGTCGAGTGCGGCGTCGGAGCAACGCACCGGCTGGTGGAAGGCCCGCCGCCATAGCCCCCGCCAGCGATTGAGCGTGCATACCAGCGTGGCAAGCGCAAGGAGCGCCACGGGTATCAGGAAGACCGGGGAACGAAAGCAGCGGAAGGCTCCGCTCGCGGCCAACAAGTCGGTCAGTGCACCATACTTAGCGCGCACTGCCGCTTCCCATTGTGCCAACCGCTCGGGATCGGTCGCAATCGTCTGCGGGAGTTGGGGGAAGAAGGAGCCGAGAACAGCCAGCAGCAGGATGATGGCGATGAGGACGGCGGCCACGTCCATCCGGGCCAGAAAGCGGTACGCCCGTTTCAGAATTTGGGATTTTGGATTTGGGATTTGAGATTTGTCACTTGTCATTTGATCGCAGCACCAGTTTGACGTTGTCCTCCAACGGCTGGCCGGCTTCCCAGAGAAGGGCGTCCTGCGTGCCGGCGCCGACCACTGTTCGACTTGACATTATTAGCCTTTTAGGCTAAAATACAGCCTGCTAGGCTATTAACTGCCAGGAGGTGACCAATGGCTGTTGCCCGCTTTGCCAACGAATATGAACTGCAAAAAGTTGTTCAGCGATGCCATAATGTACTCTGGGAGCGTCACGGCTTTGACCCTGCCCAGGCTTTTGATGAGTTTAGCAAATTGCTTTTTGTCAGAGTCTACGACGAAGCCATAATGGTAGGCATTCGGACCATTATTCAACGCCGCGAATCGACCGAACAGTTCGCAGCAAGAATCCACTGGTTGTTTGATCAAGCAAACAAAACCCCTGGTTTT
>DAOUEC010000285.1:0-8624 GCA_034430655.1 Anaerolineae bacterium | reverse complement strand
AGGGCAGAAGTCATGAAGTCATGTATGAGTAACTTTGGGTTACCGGTTTCCGGCAATCTGGGGTATAATAAAAGCCAGCCAAGTGTTACGTTTTAACACAATTGTGTCTTAGGGTTTACGTCCAATGCCACTCATTTTTCCGTTTACTGCTATCGTCGGACAGGAGCGCATGAGGCGCGCTCTGATACTCAATGCCATTCACCCCCAGATCGGCGGGGTGCTCATCCGGGGCGAGCGCGGCACGGCGAAGTCTACCGCCGCCCGTGCGCTGGCCGCACTCCTGCCCGAGATCGAAGTGGTCGCCGGCTGCCCCTTCGGCTGCGACCCCGACCAGCCGGCGACCTGGTGCACCGAGTGCCGCGAGCGGGCCGAGGCGGGCGAGGAACTGCCCCGCGCCCGCCGGCGCACCCGCTTCGTGGATCTGCCCGTCAGCGCGACCGAGGACCGCGTCGTGGGCACGCTGGACATCGAGCGCGCCATCCAGAAGGGGGAGCGACGCTTCGAACCGGGAGTTCTCGCTGCAGCCAACCGGGGCGTCCTCTACGTGGATGAGGTCAATCTGCTGGATGACCACGTCGTGGATCTGCTGCTTGACGCGGCAGCGATGGGGGTCAACGTCGTCGAGCGGGAGAGCATCTCCTTCAGTCACCCCGCCCGCTTTATCCTCATCGGCACGATGAACCCGGAGGAGGGAGACTTACGTCCTCAACTTCTCGACCGCTTCGCGCTCTGCGTGGATATCCAGTCCATCCGCGACCCCGCCGCCCGCATGGCGATTATGGAGCGGAATCTGGCCTACGAAGCCGACCCCGAGGGATTCTGCGAGGAGTGGGCATCCCGGGAGGGGCCGCTTTCGAGGGAGATCGCCCGTGCCCGCGAACTTCTACCCCAGGTCAGATACTCTCAATCGGACCTGGCGGCCATCGCGACGATGATGGGCGAGTTGGGGGTAGATGGCCACCGCGCCGATTTGGTGGTGCTCAAGGCCGCCCGTGCCCACGCTGCTTTTGAAGGGCGCACCCGCTTAACCGACCGTGACATCCTGTTGGCCGCTGAACTAGCGTTGCCTCATCGGTTGAAGCGACACCCGTTACAAGAGACGGAGGTCACGCTGGGAGACCTTTCGGAGCGGCTAGCCGAGGCCCGCGCCCAAAGCCTGGTCGAGGCCGAGATTGAGGAAGAGAGCGAGGAGGTCGCCGAAGTAGCCGGTAAAAAAAAAGCCCCATCTGGGGGAACTCGTGACGAGGAGCCTCCCCACGAGCGAGCCGAGGTGGCACGGGAGCCGGTGCTGCAGACCATTCCCCAATGGCCGTCAGAGGGACGCTGGTGGGAGGGCGGCGAGGAAGTCACCGCCGGTGAGGAATTCTCCCCGCGTCGGCTGGATACGCCCCTCGACCGGCTGACCCGCTCCAGCGGTGGTCGGCGCAGCCGGACCCGTACCGACCGCAAACGCGGCCGCTACGTCCAGGCTCGCCCTTCCCCCGGTGATCCTAGCGACCTGGCCTTTGATGCTACGCTTCGCGCTGCTGCTCCTCACCAGAGGGAGCGCCGGCACGAGGGTAGCCCCGCGCTGGCGTTGCGCCCCGAAGACTACCAGCGCAAAGTGCGCGTGAGACGCGCTGCCAACCTGGTGCTCTTCGTCGTGGATGCTTCCTGGTCTATGGCGGTAGCCGAGCGTATGCAGGCGACGAAGGGGGCCGTCATGTCGTTGCTGACGGATGCCTACCAGCAGCGCGACCGGGTGGGACTGGTCGTCTTCCAGAAGAACGACGCCCGCGTCGTGCTCCCGCCCACCAATAGCGTCGAACTGGCGCGGCGGGCGCTGGCCGACATCCCCGTTGGCGGCAAGACCCCCCTTTCGGCCGGGCTACAGGCCGCTTACGAGGTCATCACCTGCGAGTTGCGCAAGATGCCCGATCTGGTGCCGCTGATGGTGCTGCTCACCGATGGCGCAGGCAATGTCTCGATGGCGAACCTGCCGCCACAGGAGGAGGCCTACCATATCGCGGATGTGTTCCCGCGGGCTCACATCCGCTCGGTGGTGATCAACATGGAGCACGAGGCCTTCGACCAGGGGCTGGCACAGGCGTTGGCCGAGCACCTGGAGGCTCCTTGCTACACACTGGCTGAATTGAAGGCTGAAGCGCTGCTGCGGACGGTATGGGGGGAACTGGGGGAGCAAGCATCCTGATCCGCGGGTAGGAGACGACAGGTAGGAAACAACAAGCCGTGCACGCTGGCACGGGGGCCGGGCGTGCACGGCTCTTTTTGTTTGGGCTTGTGCGGCCGCTTGCTAGCGGCGGCGGCGCCCCCCGCGTGATTCGTCGCTGAAGCCACGGGGCTGTTGCGGGCGGGCCTCCGCTACCTTGATCGCCCGACCGTCCAACATATGGTCGTTGAGTTGTTCGATGGCCTGTTGCGCGGCAGTGCTCTCTGCCATCTCGACAAAGCCGAAACCGCGCGACCGCCCTGTCATGCGGTCGGTGATGACATTAACCGACGCGACCTCGCCGATGGAGCTGAACAGCTCCTCTAAGACGTTGTTGGTCACGTTGTAACTTAGGTTACCGATATATAGTTTCTTGGTCACATGCCTCCTCCGGGTATGGGTTGCTGCTATCTAGTGTGAAAACCCGCTCTTAGTTCTACAGCGGGGTGACGTGGGTGGCCTGCAAGCCCTTTGGGCCTTGTTCGACGTTGAATTCGACTCGCTGGCCCTCGTCGAGCGTCCGGAAGCCCGCGCCCTCGATGGCGGAGTAGTGGACAAACACATCCCCGCCCTCATCGCGCGAGACGAATCCGTAGCCCTTGGCATTGCTGAACCACTTGACAGTTCCTGTTTCTCTCTCGTTCACCTTTCCTGTTTCTCTCTCGTTCACCTTCTTATACTCCTTACTTGTGATGTTCTGTAGGCCGGAATGGTTCAAAGAGGAGGCAAATACACATCCTGCCCAGGCTCCCCGTAAGCCTGGGCAGGATAAATATCGCTACCTGAACTTACCGCGTCCTACAACATAACTATATCACATTTGTGTCCAAACGTCAAGTTGCATTGGCGAGCAGCCGGTGCTTGGCGGCGGGCACGTCATCGTGTATAATCATCGCCGATGCGCGTCTCCGTCGTCTTCACCGTGCTGAACGAGGCTGATAGCCTGCCACAGCTGCTGGACAGCCTGGCCACCCAGACCCGGTCCCCAGATGAGGTGGTCATCTGCGACGGCGGCTCGACCGACGGCACGTTATTGCTGCTGGAGGCCGAAAGCCGCCTGCCGCTGCGCGTCGTCCGGCGGCTGGGGGCCAATATCTCGCAGGGGCGCAACGCGGCGATTGAGGCCGCCATGGGCGAGATCATCGCCGTGACCGACGCGGGCGTGCGGTTGAGCCCGCAGTGGCTGGAGAAGATTGTCGCGCCGTTTGAAGATGCGAGAACACAGGTCGTCGCCGGCTTCTTCCGCCCCGACCCGCAGACTGTCTTCGAGGCGGCGATGGGCGCGACGGTGCTCCCGGAGTTGTGGGAGGTCAACCCGGCCCGCTTTCTCCCCTCCAGCCGCTCAGTCGCCTTTCGCAAGAGCGCCTGGGCAGCGGTGGGGGGTTACCCCGAGTGGCTTGATTACTGCGAGGATCTGATCTTCGACTTTCGGCTGCGCGAGCGGTATGGGCGATTCGTCTTTGCGTCTGAGGCGCTGGTTCACTTCCGGCCGCGCTCCACTCTGCGTGCCTTCTTCGCGCAGTACTACCGCTACGCGCGAGGCGACGGCAAGGCAGACCTGTGGCGCAGGCGGCACGCCATCCGCTACCTGACCTACCTGGTCGCCGCGCCGCTCATCGCCGTCGCCGGGGCGCTGGTCAGCCCGTGGTGGTGGGCGCTCTGTTTGATCTCCATACCAGGGATGTTCTGGGTGGGCTGGCGGCGGCTGGCGCGGATGTGGGGTGGCCTGAGCCCCGCTCAGAGGTTGCAGGCGGTGTTGTGGGTGCCGGTCATTCGCGTCACAGGCGACGTCGCCAAGATGGTCGGCTACCCGGTGGGGGTTCGGTGGCGGTGGCGGAGAACTGCGGATGGGCAGTAGGTCTGTTTGTGAATCGCGTAACTCACTGTCCTTCCCCCTGGGGGTGGAGCAGCGCATGGGCCGCGCTGGGGAAGACCTCGCGTGCTTTGCCGCCCGGTGGCTGCGGCCCCACGACCTTGTTCTCTTCGAGGATGTCCATTATCCGCGCCGCCCGCGTGTAGCCGATGCGCAGTTTGCGCTGCAGGAGCGAGATGGAGGCCCGGTTCTCTCGTAAGACCAGGTCAATCACGTCGGGTAGTAACTCGTCCTCGAACTGCACTTCCTGCTCTCGCTGGCGCATCTCCTCCCACAGCGGTTGTTGCACCGGCTTTCCGGCCTGTACTGCCTCTGGCCTCGCCTGCTCCTTCCAGTACTGCACCAGCCGGCGCAGTTCCTCGTCGGAGACAAAAGCGCCCTGCAGGCGCGAGGGGGTGGGGGCGTCGGGGGGCAGGAACAGCATGTCGCCCCGGCCCAATAGTTGCTCAGCACCGGGCATGTCGAGGATGACCCGCGAATCCACGGACGAGGCCACGTTGAAGGCGATGCGCGCCGGGAAATTGGCCTTGATGAGCCCCGTGACCACGTCCACGCTGGGGCGTTGGGTGGCGATCACCAGGTGGATGCCGGTCGCCCGTGACATCTGGGCGATGCGGCAGAGGGCGCGCTCTGTCTCCTGCGGGGCCATCATCATCAGGTCCGCCAGTTCGTCCACGATGACCACGATATAGGGCAGTTGCTTTTTGCCCAGGCGCGGTGCGACGCGCTCGTTGTAGTCGCGGATGTGGACAGCGCGCACCTCGGAAAAGCGATGGTATCTCCCATCCATCTCGCGCAGCACCCACTGGAGCGCGCTCGTCACCCGCTCCATCTCCACCACGACCTTCGACAGGAGGTGCGGGATGCCGTTGTATCCCGTCAACTCCACCCGCTTGGGGTCCACCATCAGGAACTTCAGGTCGTCGGGGGTGTTCTGCAGGAGCAGCGCAGCGATGATGGCGTTGATGCAGACCGACTTGCCAGAGCCGGTCGTGCCGGCGATGAGCAAGTGTGGCATGGCGGTCAAATCGGCGATTGCGGGATGACCGGAGACGTCCTGCCCCAGGCACAGCCGTAACTGGGAGTCCACCTCCGCGAATGTCTCCGATTCCATCACGTCCCGCAGCGCGACCAGCGAAATCTCGGGGTTGGGCACCTCAATGCCGACCAGGCCCTTGCCGGGGATGGGGGCCTCGACGCGCAGCGTTTTGGCTTCCAGCGCCAGTGCCACGTCGTCGGCCAGCGCGGCGATGCGTCTGACCTTGACCTTGGTCTCTTTGCCGTTGCTGTTGGTGACCACGAGGGGCTCGATGCCGAACTGGGTCACGACCGGTCCCCGGTTGATCTCCTTGACCCTGACCGGCGCGCCCAGGCTGGCCAGTGTCTCCTCAATGATGCGCGCCTGCTGGCGCAATATCCCCGCGCTGAAGTCCTGCTCATCGCCGGGCTCTAGGATCTCGTCGAGCATAGGGAGTTGCCACGGTTGGGTACCGCCGATGAGATGCGGTTGAGCGGGAGCAGAAGGCGGGAAGGGTGGGGTGATGGCCTTCGCCGGAGCCGTGGGCGTCGCGCGCAGCGGGGGCCGGGGCGTTGGTACCCTACTGGGGCGGGACCCCAGAAGTCCCCCCAGGCGCTGGAGTGCCCGCAGCGCATCCTGGGCCGTCACCCCGAAGGTGAGCGCGGCAACGACCAGCCACCAGGTGACCAGCGCGATGACCAGCCCCACGCCGCCCAATCCTTCCAAAAGCAGCCGGCCCAGCGCTGCGCCCAGGTAGCCGCCGCCGTGACCGGCCTCGGCCGTCGCCCAGGGGTCGCCGCCGAACTGGATAAGCGCGGCCGGGAAGTGAAGCGTGATCAGCAAGGCCAGGTAGCCCAACTGCACGCCCACGACCTGCGCGGGTGTCACGCGGGGTAATCGGTCGCCGAAGTGTCGCAGGACGAGCCACAGCCCCACCGCGCCGACGAGCAGCGGCACCAGGTAGGCTCCCCAGCCAAAAGTCCGCCGCAGCAGTCCCAGCCACCAGTCTGGGATCAGCCCGTGGCTGGCGGAGAGGAAACTGAGCAGGGTGAACGCGGCGACTGCGAGGAGTGCGTAGCCCAGGATGTCGAGTTGCTGGTCGAGGGTGAGGTGGATGCGGGGCTTTGCCCGTCGCCGGCTCTTTCTGCGTCTACTCGAACGCCGTCTTGCCATAATCAACAGGATTTTTGAATGGCCTCTCTCAAATCGGATACAAAGGCAGTCATCGGGCGAACGTAGGCTGATATACTGGGATCGTCGCGGTGGTTTCTCAGGAACTGATCATCGTCAGGTATGTAGACGGTCTGTAGTCCCTCCGGCAGCAGGCAGCACAATCGTGAAGGTGCTGCCTTTTTTCTCCTCACCCTTGACCTCGATGTGTCCGCCGTGCAACTCTACCACATATTTGGCGATAGGCAACCCCAGCCCCACGCCTCCGAACAGGTGCCCACCGGTCACCTCGATGCGCGTGAAGGGCTTGAACAGATCATCCAATCGCTCCACGGGGAAGCCGACGCCCGGGTCGCGGATCTGGACCCGCAGCGACTCATCGTCGGCGTGCACGTGGATGGCGATCTCACCGCCGTCGGGGCTGAATTTGATCGCGTTGTCCAATAGCGCGCCCGCCGCCCGGCTCAGGCCCCCGGCGTCTCCCAGCACCTGGGGCAGCCCACCCTCGATCCGGGTGGAGAGCGTGAGGCCCGCTTGAGCCGCTCGCTCCCCTATCTCCTCGATAGCCTGGAGAACCACTTCCTCCACACTCAGTCGTTCAAACTCCGGTGTGATCAGTTCCAGTTCCTGGAGGAACAGGATGTTGTTGACCAGGTGAACGACGGTTCCCAGATTGCGGGCTACCCTCTCCAGGAATTCTGACGCTTGTTCTGGCTTCATTGCACCCGAGTTGATGAGTTGCAGGTACCCGGTGGCGGCAGTCAGGGGCGTGCGCAGTTCGTGGGCGATGGTGGTGAGGAATTCCGAGCGTAACTGCTGCTGGGCCTCCAGTTCTGCGTACGCCCGTGCCAGTTCGATGTTCTTGCGACGTAGGTCGGCGATGGCGCGTTGGTCGGAATCCCGCAGGCGGGCTGTGACTTGTAGCATGATGCGCAGCGCCATTGATGCGCTGTGCTGCAGTACACCCATAAACGCGCTGCGGCCAATCTCCAGCAGGGTGGTGGGTTCGATAGTGCGGACGGTGGCAGTGCGCGGGCCTTCCAGCACCAGGGCGATTTCGCCGAAGAACTCGCCTGGCCCTGGTCGGTGCAGCACCCGCACATCGTCTCCTTCGAACTGCTTGCTGACCTCAGCCCACCCGCTGACAATGATGTAGAAAGTGTCTTCGATGTGCCCCTCGTGGCATAGGACGACGTCGGGTGGGTAGGTGCGCAGTTTGGCGACACTGGCCAGTTCAGCCAGGTCCTCCTCGCTCAGGCCGGGGAACACCTGGCGCAGTATTTCAGTCGCACTGTGCGTCATCGAGATCTCTCCTGGAGCGATGCGCATAGCCTCGCGCAGATTTTCTGTGCTCATTATACGACACCGTCTGGTTGCGCAGGGTTACAGGCCAGTTACAATCGAATTGCGGGGGGAATAGGCTTCACGGCCCGCTGGACGAGGTGTCATCACGGCAGAGTGATGCGAGTTGTGCGGTGTGCTCCAGGATGACGTGGGCACCGGCCCGCTCCAGTTCCCCCCGTTCGCCGAAGCCACACAGTACCGCTACAGCCCATGCCCCTGCGCGCCGGGCGGCCTTCACGTCCACCGTCGTATCTCCCACCATCACGCACTGTTCGACGGGCACGCCCAGCAGCCGGGCCGCCTGCCGGATAGGGGCCGGGTGAGGCTTGAGCCGCCAGGTGCTCTCGCGGGTCACCAGCGCCTCGAAGACACCGCGCAAGTCATACTGGGCTAGAAACGCTTCCGCCTCGCTCCGGCCTCGTGTGGTGACTACTGCCAGCCGGTAACGCCCGTTCAACTCGGCGAGCATCTCCTCCGCACCTGCGACGATGCGGAAGTTCCCCCGCGTGCGCAAGCCACGCCAGCGATGGAGATGGTCGGTGAACTTCGTTAATGGTGCATCCAGCCCCAGTATGTCCACCAGCGTCATCAGCGCGTTGCCAGGGGTCTCGGAGGCCATGACGAGGCGACGGGCAGCCTGCCGAGGATGGGGCCAGTGCAGCCGCTGCAACCGACGCACCAGTGTCTCCACTGCCTGATCGTCGGTATCCATCAGCGTCCCATCCAGGTCGAATAGCACGGCTTCCATCGCATTCGGGTTTAGCATCAAGCACCTCGCTAGCAATGAGCAACCGGCATCCAGCAGCCAGCCACCAGCAGCCAGCCACCAGCAGCCAGCCAATAGTATCACGACGCTGCGAGACTGTCAATTGGAGACCTTGCGACCGTCACACATTTGGGACAGATGGTCGCGGACTGCCCGCCGATGATTGAAATCACCGGCTGGTACCACGAAGTGTGTTGAAAACGCACTGGCGGAACCTGTTTCCAACAGGTTTTGAGTATCAGCG
>DAOUEC010000284.1:0-3294 GCA_034430655.1 Anaerolineae bacterium | reverse complement strand
TCCCATCCGGCGATGGGCCACTGCCGCAGGAAGGTGCCGTCCCCCTCGAATACCTGCACGCGCCGGTTCCACGTGTCGGCCACGTAGACCTCACCGTCCGGGCCGATGGCAATGCCGACCGGCTCATCCAGATAGCCTTCCAGCACGCCCTCCCCACCCCACTGGAGGGCGAACTGGCCATCCGGCTCGAAGACCTGGACGCGCTTGTTGCCCGTGTCGGTCACGTAGACCCGCCACCCCCCCGCCCCCTCCTGCGAGGAGGGGTGGATGGCGATGCCGCGCGGGCCGTAGAAGGCGCTCTGTCCAATTGGATCATCGGGAGTGTACTGGCCGAACAGCCCCCAGGCGGTGATCAGGCGGCCCTCGGCGTCCAGTTTCTGGATGCGGTGGTTCCATGTATCGGCGACGTAGATCGTGCCATCGGGGGCGACGGCGACGTCCCAGGGCTCGTTGAAGCCCCGGGGCGCCCCCGCCTCCGTCTCGATGGTGGAGGGACGCCCCCAGGCGGCGACAAACTCCCCGCCGGCGGTGAACTTCTGGATGCGGTGATTGCTGCCGTCAGTGACGTAGACGAAGCCGTCGGGGCCAACCTTGATGCCGCGTGGGTTCTGGAACTGGCCCGGCGCAGAGCCCTCGCCGCCGAACACCAGCCGCGCGGTCAGTTCCTTCCAGCCCTCGGCGTAGGGGTCAGTCGGGCCGATCTCCGTCGGGCCGGTCGTGCCCAGGTCCCACATCTGGGCCGCCACGTCGCGGCGGACGTAGAGGCGATAGTCGCTGTGCAGTGGCCACTCGTCGAGCGTGTGCGTCTCACCAGTCAATTCGTCGTAGCGGCGGTAGTCGCGGTCGTACCAGATGTCCCACAGTGCCGCCCGCGTCTGGGTATCGGTGATGGCGTGGGTGATGCGTGCCCAGGTCAGGTTCATGTAGTCCTGCATCGGCCACCACAGGTAGGTGTAGGTGTTAGCGACGTAGTCATCGCGCAGATAGGGGGTCACGGCATTCCACTGCTCGTGCCCGGCGATGATGACGGGGGCATCCATCTGTTCCCGCGAAGGCTGCTCGCCGTAGAAGACGGCGTTGGGGTAATTACGCAGGTACCAGTTGAATGGCCAGGAGCCATCGGAGCCATAGGCGACCTTGATGAGGTTGGGCCCGCCAGCGACGCGGCGCGAGAGTTCCTCGATCTGGCGCATGCTCTCCTTGACCGCCGGGCCTGCGTGGGCGAAGACCAGGAACTCGGTTGGGTAGTCGTAATTGATGTAGCAGAAGCGGTAGGCGGTGCGGATGGTGAGGAACACCGGTAGGAGGAGCGCGACGGGCAGCAGGACGCGCGCGGCGACGCGCCACCCACTGCGCCGGACCAGGTAGGCCAGCGCGGCGCCGAAGGCGAGCGTGCCGATCAGCCCGCCCAGGAACTGGCCGGTGATGTTCAGTTGTGCCAATTCGTACCCCTGGAGGGGGCCTGCGAGAGTCGCCCTGACGAGCGCCATCAGCGCCGCGGCGAACGGTGGGGCGATCAGCGCCAGGAGCCAGGCCCGGCGTTGCAGCACCTGTCGCCAGACTTCGGCGGGCTCAGTCGAGCTGTCTGTCCCCTCGACCAGCCGTCCCACCAGCCAGCCGCCGAGAAGAATCATCGGCAAGGCCAGGTGGACGGTGAGCCACGGCATCTTCTCACCCGCGTAGGAGTACGCGATCCAGGTAAGTGCGGTCCACCACAGGAGGAAGGAGAGGAATTGCGAATTGCGAATTGCGAATTGCGAATTGTGAACTTGTCCTGAGCGGAGTCGAAGGGTTGCGGAACGGATGACCAGATAGATAGGGGTGACTAGAGCCAGCAGCAGCGGGAGGTATTCATAGAAGGGCACTGTGAGCAACAGGTAGTAGTACCAGGGTTGCCCGGCGCGTCTCACTTCCTGCTGCGCCAGCCAGTAGCCCATTGAGCCGACCATTCCACTGGCGATGCCGGTGCCGTTCGTGAAGATAGTGGTGAAAAGGAGGACGAAGATGGCGTAGTGGATGGCAGCCGCCACTCCCCAGCGACGCTGGTCCCAGGCCAGGCCGATGCTGACCGAGATCAATAACATCACACCGGTGATAGCAGCCGAGTAGTAGATTGTGGGGGGGGTGTAGTCAAGAGGCTTCAGGCCCATAGCCCTGATCGGGATCGGTGCGAGGAACGGCAGGCAGAGGGTGCCCAGGACAATGATAAGGTCAAAACTGCGATAGGTGCGTAGATCGCGCCCGACGTTGGTGATCAGGAGGAAGACGGCAGCAGCCAGAGCAACCACGGCCAGCATCCCCCCGGCGAGAGTCCACCAGGGCGGTACGCTGTTCTCACCGGCCTGTAGTACTCCCATCAGCAGGAGGATCAGCCCCAATCCGGCCATAGCCAGGGCGGATAGAAAGTACCAGTAGACGCTCTTGTGTGACCACTCGTACTCCGCCAGCCGGAGCATAAACAGAGCGACGAGAAAGAGGCCGAGGATAGCGTTGTATATGAAGGCTACCTCTTTGGTGGCGAACGTGAGCGAGATGCCAGCCGCCATCAGGTAGAGCCAGCGATTGCGGCCGTCGCGCAGGTAGGAGAAGACGGCAAAGATGACGACGAGGGCCCAGAGGATGACCGGGATGTCGTGGCGGATGTAGCGAGAGTGATAGGCGATGGAGGGGGAGATGAGGAGGAAGAACGAGGTGACGAGCGCGCCAGTGTGGCCCAGCCAGCGGCGCAGCAGATAGGGGAAAGCAACCAACGCTACCCCCATCAGTGCGACGGGCAGGCGGGCGGTGAAATCGTTGTCGCCGAAGAGGAAGTAAGAGAGAGCTGTGACGTGAAAGAGAAACGGGCCGTGCATCATCGGCGTATGTTGGAAACCCCGGCCGGCGTACAGATACCAGGAGTACTGGGTGTGTAGGCTCTCGTCGTGGCTCTGCACCCGGTTGCCCAGGCCCCACAAGCGCGTGACGAGGGCCAGGATGATGAGAATGAGGTAGAGGGACTTCTCCCAATCCAGCCTGGTGATGCTGTTCAGAGGTTTGTCTAGTGTTCTTTGCTCCACGTGTTCTCCTCAGGGTTCAAGCGAGTCAGCGAATCAGCGAGTCGGCGAGTATCTGTGTCATTCTGAGCGACCGAAGGAAGCGAAGAATCTCGTTCCTGGCTGGAGATTGTATCCTCTCAATAAACTGGGGCAGAGCACGCTCTAGCGCCGGTTGAGTAGGCTTGGAGCGTAGCGGAAAGCCGTATCGAAACCAAGCGGGTTAGCCGTAGAGCCGCTCGCATCCTTGGTTTCGATACGC
>DAOUEC010000283.1:0-2378 GCA_034430655.1 Anaerolineae bacterium | reverse complement strand
GAGTTCCTGGATCACCTGGGTATCTGGCGCACCTCAGTGGTGGGCCATGCGTTGGGAGGTGTGGTCGCGCTGCTGTTCGCTGCCCAGGCCCCGGAGCGGGTGGAGCAGGTGATGGGGGTGAGTGTGCCTCTGGTGGGTGCGGCCATCAACCGGGCGTTCACCAGTCTTCCCGGCAACGAGGGGGCGCTGGCGCGGCTGGTGGCGCGGCGAGCCAACTTCCCTGAGGTGGACCTGGAGGCGCGCAAAGCCGACATGGCCGCTATTATCCATAGCATGCGCTCCGTGATGGGGTGCGACCTGCGCCGCGTCTTGCCCCCTCTCGACATCCCCGTGCTCCTGGTGTATGGCGGGGATGATCCTCTCATCAAGCCGCCGCAGCCAGAGTGGCTACAAGGTTGTGATGAGAATGTGCGTGCCATGCTTCTGAACGGCATGCAACATTTCCCGATGCTGGAGGAGCGGAACAAGTTCAACCGGCTGCTGGTGGATTTCCTCGACGTTGGTGGGGATCTGGCTTCGCTGGAGTTGAAAGAGGAGTGGCAGCGCCGTTTGCGATAGCCGTTAGCCGTCAGCCGTTGGCCGATATGGCCGCTAACCGTTTAACTGCTGATCAACAAGGAGGAAACAGTCACTATGAAGAACATCTGCGTCATCGGCGTTGGCTACGTGGGCCTGGCCACCGGTGCCTGCCTGGCCGACCTGGGCAACCACGTCATCTGCCTGAACCGCAACAAGCAGAAGTCCGACAATCTAAAAAAGGGTATCCTGCCCATCTACGAGCCGGGCCTGGAGGAGATCGTGCGGCGCAACTACGAGGCCGGGCGATTGGGCTTCACTACCTCTTACGACGAGGCGATGCAGGATGCGGAATTCGTCCTCATCGCCGTGGGTACGCCCTCAGGTGAGAGCGGCGAGGCAGACCTGGCTCACGTCGAGGCCGCCGCGACCGGTGTCGCCCGCCGCATCCACCAGCCCATCATCATCGTCAATAAGTCCACTGTGCCTATCGGCACCGGCGACTGGGTCGCTGACGTCGTGCGTGCTGCAATGCCCGATCCCAGTGTCCCTTTCTGGGTCGTCTCCAACCCTGAGTTCCTGCGCGAGGGGTCCGGCGTCTACGACTGCATGAACCCCGACCGCGTCGTGCTCGGCTCCACCAGCCGGGAGGCGGCTGAACGGGTGGCTGAACTCTACTACCCGCTGCACGCCGAGACGATCATCACCGATCTGCGCACGGCCGAGATGATCAAGTACGCTTCCAACGCTTTCCTGGCGACCAAGATTTCGTTCATCAACGAAATGGCCAACGTCTGCGAGGGGCTGGGGGCCGACGTGAAGGAGGTGGCGCGGGGCATGGGCGCCGACCATCGCATCAGCCCGGAGTTCCTGGGGGCCGGCATCGGCTGGGGGGGCTCTTGTTTCCCCAAGGACGTCAAAGCCTTGGCCCACATGGCCGCCACGCACGGGACGCACCCCCAGATGCTGCGGGCCGTGATGGAGATCAACTACGACCAGCGCAAGCGGTTCGTGACCAAATTGCGCCACATCCTGGGCGGCTTCCGAGGCAAGACGGTCGGTGTGCTGGGCCTCTCGTTCAAGCCGAACACTGACGACATGCGGGACGCTCCCTCGATCGAGATCGTCCACCTGCTGCTGTACGAGGGGGCGAAGGTCAGAGCCTACGACCCGGAGGCGATGGAGAACGCGCGGCGCATCCTGGGCGACAGTATCACCTACTGCAAGGACCCCTACGAGGTGGCCGGGGGAGCCGACGCGCTGGTGCTGGTCGCCGAGTGGAACGAGTTCAAGCAATTGGATATGGAGCGCGTCAAGGGGTTGATGCACCAGCCGGTGCTGCTGGACGGTCGCAACGTCTACGACCCGCAGCGCATGCGCGAACTGGGCTTCACCTATCGGGGCATGGGGCGCGGCTACGACGACAGCGGTCAGCCCATGTGAGGGGCTGTGCCTTCATCTCTCATCGGTCGCGCTCCGCAAGCGTCAGTGTCTCCTCATGACGAGATCTGCGTGACTCAGCGTTCATCTGCGTTCTCATCTTTGCGCTTGAGCGCTCGCAGCGCCGCCTTCACCCGTTGCCAGTCGGCGCGCACGCGCCTGGCCTGCTCCCGGTCGAAGGTGTGGCGGCTGTAGCGTGCCTCCACGAAGGCCTGGGTGAGCAGGGACATCTCCTGCTGCGCCTGGGGCAGGTGGGGACCCAGGGTGACGTCGTATTCGTGGGGCGTCTGAGCGCGCTGGCGGGGGAAGCCCTGCCGGCCGGCGCGCCGCAGGATGCTCAGGTAGTAATACAGAATGCGCTCGCGGGGTGACAGCGCGCCCAGCCGGAAGAAGCGGAAAGGCTCCTCCGGCTGTTTGCGGCG
>DAOUEC010000282.1:0-5365 GCA_034430655.1 Anaerolineae bacterium | reverse complement strand
CTGCCAGTAGAGCGATGCCGGCCGCTGATGGAGCATACAGCCTCCCTCGCACCCGCGGAACACGCACTGCTTGGACCAGGCTCGCGGAAAGCAGGTTGGAGAGATACCGCTGCCCAGAGCGCAACGGCAGGTTGGTCAGCCCGGCCACCTGGGACGCGGTGGACCAGGGATGATCCCGCAACAGGCACAGTACCTCGTAGAGTTCCGGCTTAGTGATCATTCTCATCCCCTGCGCCGAGAGCCCGAAAACCTTGTGGTCTCCGTTTCCTACTCCTCTCTGCCCTTCGGTTTTGCTCAGAGCGAGCCGACATTCCCCGCCCGATACTACCCGCTTTCGGCCCGTAGTCCTGGGTCGAGCGGGTGGCCATCATGCGGGCCAGTTCACCCAACTGCTGCTCGGTGACGAAATCGCTCTCCTCCCGGGCCTGCAGCCAGGTGTTGATCTCCTCCTCGCGTTGCCGGGCTTCCGCACCGTCGCTCAACTCCGCAGCCAGCCGGGAGGCCTGCTCCTGGGTGCCTGCCGCCAGGCGGCTGTACCCGCTCACCTGCTCCAGGACCCGGGCTGCAACACTCGGATCCGGAGCAAGAGGCGGATTGCCTCTCATCGAGTACACCGGCAACCGTCTCCCGTCGGGGCCGGTGGTCTTGACGTAGGCGTGAAACGGTTCCAGGTTCACCAGGCTGGCAGGCGGAACGCCATCCAGCTCTCCCGACAAGTACTTTGCATCCTCGTGGTTGACCTGGAAGGACATCAGCGTGGCCACACTGGCGAAGATGATGCCGGGAAGTTCGCGCTCGATAGCCCGCAGCCTGGCCAGTGACTGGGTTCCCAGGACAAAAGCGACCTCGAACTTCTGCAGCTCGGAGAGCAGTGCTCCGTAATTCACGGATGGAATGGACTGGAACTCGTCTACGATCACCAGGCACGGCGTGCGCCGGGCGCGGGCCTGGGCCGCCCGCTCGCGGATCACCACGTTGAGCAAGTTCAGGATCACCGCGCCCATGAAGCCGCCAATCTCTTCTCCCAGCTCGCCCGTTGCAGTGTGGACCAGCAGGATGCCTCCCTGGCGTAGGACCTGGCGCAGGTTCAACGTGGAGACGGCCTGGCCGAACACGCTGCGGGAGGAACTGTTGCCCGAGAGGCGGAATACTTTCGTCAGGACGGGGGAAATGACGTCCTGCTGCAGGCTGGACCGCAGCGGTTCGTACCACCGGCTCCACCACCAGCGCACGTCCTGCCCTTCGGGGGTGTCCAGGGGCAGGTTGGACAGCAGAAAGGGTTCCCGCCGGTCACGAGGGGCCAGGAGCAGCGGGGGCACGTCCAGGATCGTGTACTGCCGTTCCGGCAACCCCATCGCCACGCGCCGGACGTTGATCAGCGCCAACGTCCTGGTCGCGTAGCGCCAGACCGCTTCCATTCGCGGCCCCCAATACTTCGACCACAGTGCTTCGCCCAGGCCGATCAGGTCGCTGACCACTTTGTCTACGTCCAGCCCCAACGTCATGTCGAGCAGGTTGAGGCCCACGCAGCGCTGCCGGTCGGCAAAGTCGACGTAGTAGGTCTCGTGCACCCGGTCGGGAGGCGTGCGTAATCCGGGCCATGCCGACCGGAGATTCCGATGGATGCCGTCCACCCGTTCCGGGCCATGCCGACCACCTGTTCCGGCAGCATGGCGTCCATTTTTTCGGGGAGACCGGATTCAGTGGTCGCCTTGGTCTGGATTCAGTGGACGGCATGCTCCGGAATCCTCGGCCGCGTTTCTGAGCGAGTAGCAAGCGGCGCTGGCTAATCTTGCAGTTTTGTGGCATCCTTAACCTCCAAAAAACCAAGGAGGTAAAGATGTCCCAAGAAAGGTTAACCATGCGCAAAATACGTGAAGTTCTTCGTCTGAAGTGGGAGTGCGGACTGACGAACCGGGCAATTGCCCGCAGTTGCTCCATCTCCCACAGTACAGTTGGTGAGTACCTGCGACGTGCCAAAGAAGAGGGACTGAGTTGGCCGATCCCCGCGGACTTGGATGAGGACGCGCTCTTTCGGCTCCTCTTCCCCAGGCCGTCGTGTCCAAGTTCAAGAATCATCCCCTGTCCTGACTGGTCCCTAATTCACACCGAACTGCGCAAGAAGAGTGTCACCCTGCGTCTCCTGTGGGTCGAGTATCGCGAAGCCCACCCGGACGGGTACGGCCACAGTCAGTTCTGTGAACTCTACCGCCGGTGGGCCAAACGGTTAAAGCCTTCGATGCGCATCTCCCACAAAGGTGGAGAGAAAGTCTTCGTAGACTACGCCGGTCAGACGGCGTCAGTCGTCGATCCCAACACCGGCGAGGTCCGCCAAGCTCAGATATTCGTCGGCGTACTGGGCACCAGCAGTTACACTTATGCCGAGGCCCACTGGAGTCAAGACCTACCCAACTGGATCAGCGCCCACGTCCGCATGTTCGCTTTCTTTGGCGGTGTACCCGAGATCGTTGTCCCAGACAATCTCAAAGCAGGCGTCAAACACCCCTGCCGCTACGAGCCAGACTTGAATCCTACCTACCAAGACCTGGCCCAACACTATGGTACGGCGGTCGTTCCGGCACGCATTCGCAAGCCCAAAGACAAGGCCAAGGCGGAGGTTGGTGTCCAGGTGGTCGAACGCTGGATCCTCGCCCGCTTGCGCAATCGTACCTTCTTCAGCCTCGCCGACCTGAACCAGGCCATCCATGAGCTGCTCGACGAACTCGACGCGAAACTGATGAAACACCTCGGCCGCTCCCGCCGCGAACTCTTCGAGACGTTGGACCAACCGGCCCTCAAGCCTCTCCCTGAGCTACCCTACGAATTCGCGACCTGGAAGAAGGCGCGCGTCAACATCGACTATCATATCGAGTTCGAAAAGCACTACTACAGCGTCCCGTACACCCTCATCCACGAAGAGGTCTACGTTCGCGCCACCGAGCGCACGATCGTGATCTTTTTCAAGAACCGTTGGGTCGCTTCCCATCGTCGTACCAACGCCCGAGGGAGGCACACCACGACCTCAGAGCATATGCCGCCCTCCCATCAGAAGTATCAGGAGTGGTCGCCTGACCGGTTCACACGCTGGGCTCAGACCATCGGCCCGCACACAGCCCAACTCGTGCAAGCGCTTCTCGATTCCCGCAAACATCCTCAACAGGCCTATCGTTCCTGTATGGGCATCCTGCGGCTGGCCAAACGGTACGGCGAGGACCGCCTGGAAGCCGCCTGTCGCCGCGCCCTTCCTGCTGGCATTCACTCCTACAAGGGGGTCAAGAATATCCTCGATGCCAAGCTCGACCAAGTCGAACCCGAAGAACCTGCTACTGTTGTCCCAACCGACCACGAAAACATCCGTGGCCAAGCCTACTATCATTAAGGAGATGTGCTATGCTTACTCAACCGCTGCTCGACAAACTGACCCAACTCCGCCTACCCGCTTTTCGTGCTGCCCTCGAAGAGCAACTTCACAATCCCCAGTACACTGAACTGCCATTCGAGGATCGCCTTGGCCTGCTCGTCGACCGGGAGTGCATCCGCCGTGATAACAACCGCCTACAACGACGACTGAGGGCAGCTCGACTGCCGCTACCGGCCACCATCGAAGACCTCGATCCTTCCCCCTCCCGCGGCATCGACCGCCGTCTCGTCCTCCAACTTACCCAAGGTGAATGGATCAACCTACACCTCAACATCCTCATCCTGGGCCCGACTGGCGTCGGTAAAACCTTCTTGGCCTCTGCCCTTGCCCATTCTACCTGTCGTCACAACTTTACCGTCCGCTATTTACGCACCTCCCGTCTCCTGCACCAGACGACCCCCGCCCACGCCGACGGTTCCTACCCCAAACTCCTCGACACCTTTGCTCGAGTACAACTCCTGGTCCTCGACGATTGGCTGCGTGATCCCCTGACCCGCACCCAGTCCCAAGACCTGCTCGAAATCCTGGATGATCGCTACGGCCGATCATCCACTATGGTCGCCACTCAAGTGCCCGTTGCAGAGTGGCACGTCCGCTTTCCCGATCCAACCATCGGGGATGCCATCCTGGACCGCTTGGTCCACAATGCCTACCGGCTCAATCTCAAGGGAGAGTCCCGACGTAAGCTCAACTCTCACTTGACCATGCCGACCACTTGAGTGTATAATGTTCACGCTAGCGTCGCTTCGCTCCGACTGGTGGACGACATGACCGGAACTCGTGGACGACTTCATCGGAATACGCAGTCCTGGCCGGCAAAGTCGGCTAACTGCGCTTCGGGCCAGGGGTCCGGCTCGCGGTCGGGGTTGTCCCACTGGCGGGGCAGATCTGTACCCTTACCTCTGGCGGTTGGAGATACCGCAGCCGGCGGATGTTCAGGTCGCTGGTTGTGGCCATCGGCGACAGTGCAGAAACGAGAGCGAGCTGTCCCTAATACAATGCCTTGAGTTATCCCATCCCCAGCGCCTTCAGCGCCGCCGCCAGTGGCTCTGAGTAAAAGATCGGATCCACCCGCTCCAGGATGTCGGGCGGCACTTGCATGAACTGCCGCTGATTGCCAATCGGGACCAGCACCCGCTTGGCGCCGTTGTCCATGATGACTTGCAGCGGTTCCACCAGCGAACGCACCGGCAGGATGTTGCCCTGGATGGTCATTTCCCCCAGAACGACCAGGCCGGCCTGCACCTGCCTTTCCCGCAGCAGGGAATAGAGCGCCACGAAGAACGCCACTCCCCCTTGTGAACCTTCCTTGCTGTGCATCAGGTCTACGATCTGGACGTGGAAGTCATAGCTATCCACGTCACGCTCGATCCCCAGACGTGTCTTGTTGGCCTTGATATAGTCGAAGGCGGTGACGATGGAGTCCTTCATCGCCCGGTCAGGACTGCCGGTGATGCGCAGCCTGCCCGACCCGCTCATACGGCCGACCTCGATGCGGTGTAGCGCCACCTTGTCGCTGTCGGTCAGAGCAGCCGTGTAGACACTGCCCGGCGGCATCGGGTCCTGGCTGATCAGTTGCCGACCACCCTCCTCCGGCACGCCGACAAAGTGCTCCTGCATCGCCTGGGTATCTACGTAGGAGAAGGACGTCTGGTAGTATTCGAACGCGCCCATCTTCTTCAACTGCTCTTTGACGCGGCGACGCCCTTCCAGGGCCAGTTCCAGGTATTCCTCCAGTTCCTCCCGGCTGGGATCACCGCCAGGATGTAGGAGCTTAACCAGGCCGGACACGGTGCGGCGCACGGCTCTGGCATCGCGCGTGTTCAGGTCGCTGCCCAGGCTGAAATGGCGGTCAAATGCCTCCGTGTAGTTCTGCCGGCGCAGCTCGCGCAGCGCTTCGGCCAGGTAGCCAATCACAAAGCCGTAGTGGTCGGTGAAGAACTC
>DAOUEC010000281.1:0-20183 GCA_034430655.1 Anaerolineae bacterium | reverse complement strand
CCGTTTCGGGTGGCGGAGTTCGACATAATGTACGACGAGGGGATCAGCAAAGCGGGGGACTTGCTGGACATGGCGGTGGAGTTGGGGGTGATTGAGAAGCGGGGCTCGTATTACTATCGTGAGGGAGAGAGCCTGGCGCAGGGGCGGGAGAACGCCAAGCGGTTCCTGCGCGAGCACCCCGACGTCGCCGCCCAGGTCGAGGCCGCCGTCCGGGAGAGGGTGGCTCCAGAGGGAGCCCTAGCGTCTGTTGCCGTGCCCGAGATCGAGGGGGCAGGCGAGGCGGATTAGCGATCTGGTGCTCTAATTCTATTTTATTGGCTGGAAGTGGCCACGGGTTGATCTCAAATGCTGGCGCTTCTCGTAAGAGAGCGCTGGGTGATAGAGTCTAATCCTTCTCTGATGCACGCACTTGCTTTGCGAGGCACTGTCCTCGTTTACTGCTCCACATAGGGATGCAGGGTTGCAGAGTGGTTTTTTGGCTGAGATTCAAGATAAGTGTTGGGAGCGGAACGAGGGGAATTTGTACGCACCGTAGCAGGGCGATTGCAACAGGCGCTCGTGCTCGATGTCTGGTCGAGAAGGTTATGTCTTGCCCTTAGCCGGGTGAACGGGTCGTTGGCTCCATTCTGAGATCAACGCTGACGGTTACGCGTCAACGTAAAGCCGTGGCTTTTTGAAGCCACGGCTTTGTTTTGTGATTGTTGTATTATGGCAGGAACGATTACGGCACTGCGATTTCAGAAGCGCCACAAAAATCGTGTCAACGTCTATCTTGATGGTCAATTTGCCTTTGGCCTGGCCGCTATCGAAGCGGCACGTCTTCGTGTGGGTCAGGCGCTGAGCGACGATGATGTCGCCCGGCTGCAAATGCAGGATGAGGTTGAGCGGGCCTATGAGCGCGCACTCAACTTCCTATCATATCGTCCTCGCAGCGAGGCCGAGGTACGCCGCAACCTGCGCAAGAAGAACGTGGAGGATGGGGTTGTCGAGGCTGTGGTCGAACGCCTGACGCGGGCTGTGATGCTGAATGATCGGGAGTTTGCCCGCTATTGGGTGGAAAACCGGCTGCAATTCAATCCCCGGGGAGTGCGTGCGCTGCGTCATGAACTGTGGGAAAAGGGGGTCCCTGCCTCTGTCATTACTGACACGCTGGCGGACTTCGACGAGGAAGCCGCCGCCCGGAAGGCAGCGGAGGCCGGTGCGTGCCGACTTCCACACCTGGAACCGCGCGATTTCCGCCGGAGATTAGGGGCATACCTGGCGCGCAGGGGCTTCTCATACGCGGTGATAGAGCCACTGGTTGAGGAAATGTTGGAAGCGGCACTCTGCGAGGCTATATCTGACATCGAAAGTGAGGGACAAGATGATGGGTAAATGGGGGATTACAGTAATAGCAACGGTTTTGGCGTTGGCTGTCGGATTCGGGCTGGGTTTCTTGGTCCGGCGTTATGTTGTTGGCGCCAGGATCAAGAAGCAGCGGCAGCAGGCCGGGCAAGTGTTGGAGAAGGCGGAGAAAAAGGCCAGTGAAGTCGTACTGGTCGCCAGGGACGAAGCGCTCAAGATCCGGAACGCGGCAGAGAAGGAACTGGAGCGGCGTCGCGCGGGCCTGCGGCGGGAAGAGGAACGCCTGCAGCGACGGCGCGAGAAACTGGATCATCGTCAGGAACGGTTGGAACAGCAGGAACAAGCCCTCAACAAACGCCAGGGTGCCGTAGACAAGCAACGCAACCAAATAGAGCGGCTGCGGCAAGAACAGATGGCGACGCTTGAGCGGGTGGCTGGATTGAGCCGCGAGGAAGCCAAACAGGAACTTCTAGAGGCCGTTGAGGAGGAGACCCGGCAGGATATGGCAGGGGTGATCCGCCAGGTGGAGGCTGAGGCCAGAGAGGAGGCTGATGCACGCGCCCGCAAGATTATCACCACTGCTATCCAACGTATAGCAAGCGAGCAGGTGGCTGAGGTAACGGTTTCCACTGTCTCGCTGCCCTCCGATGATATGAAAGGACGCATCATCGGCCGCAGTGGGCGCAACATCCGTGCCTTCGAGAAGGTCGCTGGAGTGGACGTGGTGGTAGATGATACGCCTGAGGCGGTCACCATCTCATGCTTCGATCCGGTGCGTCGCGAGGTCGCCCGTCGAGCGATGGAGCGGTTGGTGGTGGACGGACGCATCCACCCGGCGCGCATTGAGGAAGTCGTTGCGGATAGTCAGAAGAAAGTTGAGCGCATCGTCCGCGAGGAGGGCGAGCGAGCGGCCTACGAGGCTGGTGTCCCTGGGCTGCGTTCCGAGATCATTGAACTACTGGGACGATTGAAATTCCGCACCAGTTATGGACAGAATCAGCATGCTCATGCCATTGAGACGGCCAAACTGGCGGGAATGATCGCGGAGGAATTGGGCGCTGATGCCGATGTGGCCCGCGCCGGAGGGCTGTTACACGATATCGGCAAGGCGGTGGATTTTGAGACGGAAGGGACACACGCGCGCATCGGTGCTGACATCTGCCGGCGCTATGGTGTTCCAGAGAAAGTAGTGAATTGCATCGAAGCCCACCATCACGAAGCGGAGCAGAACTCCATTGAGGCTGTCATCGTTGAGGCCGCTGACGCCATCTCTGGTGCCAGGCCGGGAGCACGCCGTGAGAGTCTGGAACTCTACCTCAAGCGTATCCGCGCCCTGGAGGAAATCGCGAACTCCTTCAAGGGAGTGGCAGAGTCTTATGCCATTCAAGCCGGCCGCGAGATTCGCATCCTCGTCAGGCCTGATGAGGTTGACGACCTGGCGACTATCAGGCTCTCCAAGGATATTGCCAGCAAACTTGAGGAAAGCATGGAGTATCCGGGGCAAATCAAGGTGATGGTGATCCGTGAGGTGCGGGCGGAAGAGTATGCTAAGTAGCCCGCTCCCAAATCTACCAACCTACGGTAAATACGCCCGCGGATTCTGCTGCATGCCGTAGTAACGCACCTCGAAGTGCAAGTGCGGACCTGTGGACCACCCGGTGCTGCCCACCGCGCCGATGACCTGCCCACGCTCTACCGCCTGCCCTTCGAAGACGTAGATGTTGCTCAGGTGGGCGTAGTAAGTAGCAAAGCCATTGGCGTGGTCAATCACGATCAGATAGCCATAGCCTACGTCGGTCCAGCCCGCGAAACTTACAAAGCCACCATCGGCCACCAGCACCGCGCTGCCGGTGGAAGCCCCAATGTCAATCGCCCGGTGGCCGTACCAGTATCCCTGCGTGATCCTGCCCAGCACAGGCCACTGGAACCGCCCAGTGCCACGGGCCCCTTCCGGGACGGACCCGGCGTACGTGGTGACCACTTTGGGTACGTAAGGCTTCTCGCCCCCTGGTACAATGAGCCACATCCCTTCTTTAATTGAGTGGTCTGAGAGTTCCGGGGGATTGTACTCGCAGGTGGTAATTGCGTCGGGCTCTATCTTGTACTCTTCGGCGATTGACTCCAGCGTGTCATCCTCGGCGACCTTGTGGTAGGCCCCGTCAATGGGCAGGATAGTCACTTCCTGACCGATCCGCAGTAAGTCGGGGGCGTCCTCGATGGCCGGGTTCGCCCACATAATCGTGGTAGGTTGCAGGCCGAAGAGGGCTGCAATGGACTGGACGGTGTCACCTGCCTGGACAGTGTAAGTGACGACGTCCAGGCGCGGGCGCTCGGGGATGATGGTGTGGAGTTGGGCCAGTCGGGCAATGGCTCCATTGGCTCCATTGTGGCCACCGAAGGGGGCTCCCCCATTTTGCCTGTTGAACTGGGCCAGTACATCCTCCGCCGTCTCCTCGTTTCCCCCATCCCCGGCGGAGGCAGGGAGAGCAGGCATGGGCAAGGTGGAGGCGGCCTGCGCTGGCCACTCAACGTTGCTCAGCCCGACGGCGAGAATGGCCATGGCAACGACCGCCAGGTGTGCGCTAGTGCGCGTGAGCAGCGGACGCCAGCCAAGCCAATCACCAGTCAGCCGGTAGACCGTGGTCGCCAGCCAGGCGAAGGCACGCGGAAAACCCTCCTCGAACCAGCGGCGGAGGGGATGTCGTCTCTTTGTGTTGGACGGCCTGGTATTACGCCGTAGTAGTCGCATCGTTTTCAACACCCGATGTAGGCACATCCCCCGCTATGGCAGATAAGTCTGTGGGTTCTGTGGCACGCCGTTGTACCGAATCTCGAAGTGAAGGTGAGGGCCAGAAGACCAGCCAGTGCTGCCGCAATAGCCGAGTAACTGGCCTTGATAGACTGCCTGCCCGCATCCCACAACGATGTCACTGAAGTGACCGTAGCGGGTGACGAAGCCATTGCCGTGGTTGAGTTCGACCAAAACCCCGTAACCGCCATTCCATCCCGCTATGGTCACTACACCGTTGTCCGCAGCATATAGGGGGTCACCCAGCCTGCAAGCGTAGTCGAGCCCGATGTGTGTCGGATTGCGCGGGTCGTGGAAATACCATCCCGAGACGCGGGAACTACCGGTGGGGAGGATGAACCAGCCATTCGCGCCAGGGCCGGTGAACGTGACGCCGCTGCAGACCCCCCAACTCCACCGGGATGCCCCGGCTGCGGGATATGTGGGGCGTGGCGGTTCCAAGGACACTCGCTCGCTCTGGCCGCCGGGCACGACGAGCAGTTGTCCCTCGCGTGGCTGCTCTTCCTCTTCGAGATCGTTCCACTCGTTATACAAAACCTCCGGCTCCACCTCGTACTCCGCTGCGATACTTGCCACCGTATCCCCGGCGCGGACGGTGTGATACACGCCATCTACCGGCAGGATAAAGAGTTCAAGCCCCGGCTGGATGAGCCACGGAGCATCTTTTAGAAGCTCACGGTTGCTCCAGATGACCGTGTATACGTCCAGGCAGTACTGAGCAGCGATGATAGAGACATTTTCACCCGCCTGAACGGTATGGGTGGTGACCTGTGCCCGCGGTCGCTCGGGGAAGGTGGTGTGGAGGACGGGCATTCGAGCGATAGTATCGCTGACGGAGGGATGTAACGAATTGGTAGGGAGGGGTAGGGTAGGCAGCGGTGTTGCCTCTGGCCCCGTTGAAGAGCCCATCTCGACGGGGGGCACAGCGTCGGCCCTGGACGGACCTCCTACAGCGGCCCGGGGCGCTGGGATTCCCACGCCGCTGAGAATGATAGCGATCAGAGAGAGGGCAATAATACTCAGGTGGGCAGTTGCGCGGGTCAGGAAGGGGCGCTTGGTGCGCCAGTCCACACAAGTGCGCCAAACTGCGGTCGTGCACCAGGCCACGAAGCGCAGAGGGATGGAGCGTGGGTGGGGGGATGCATGGGTTATCGTGTCGCGCTCCCTTTCGATGGGGGTCGGGAGTGACGATTCATCCATTGAATTCAATCCGAGGTCTTGCAACGATTGTCGCCAACCTCATAAAATTATTATACCACTAAAGGAAGAGGATGACAACTCGACATCTGCGCGTCTAGCGGCGAGCAGGCGTTCCCTGCGCCAGCAGACGGCGGAATGTGGGCAGCGCTGACTCGACGGCCCGGGCACGGTGGCTGATGCGATTCTTCTCCTCCTGCGACAGTTGGGCCATCGTGCAGTTGTACTCAGGCAGGTAGAAGATCGGATCATAACCGAAGCCTCCCTGCCCGGCTGGCTGAAAAGCGATCAGGCCCTCGCATACTCCCTCG
The DNA here is from genome assembly GCA_034430655.1 of Anaerolineae bacterium. GTDB lineage: Bacteria > Chloroflexota > Anaerolineae > B4-G1 > B4-G1 > JAUWNP01. The sequence goes on along the minus strand of DAOUEC010000281.1, from coordinate 14,522 downwards.
GCGCTATAGAGTTCCCCAGTGGGCGTGGCAATGGCAATCACGCAGCGGAACCGGGCCGTGCGTTGCTTCCAGGACACGCCGCGTAGTTGCGCCAACAGCGCTGCTGTCCGATCGGCGTCGTGTCCCGGAGCGTAACGGGCGGAATGAACCCCGGGAGCGCCGCCCAGAGCATCCACTTCGAGCCCCGAATCGTCAGCCAGAGTGAACAGCCCGGAGGCGTGCACGTATGCCAGGGCTTTTTGACGGGCATTATCGGCGTAGGTGGTGCTGTCCTCGGGGACCTCTACCTGTAGGTTTAGTTCGGACGGAAAGCACAGTTTTGCCTCCAGAGGCGCAAGTAGGGTCCGGAACTCTCGTGCTTTACCTGGGTTCTGAGTGGCGATGAGAAGTTCCATAGCAGTGTGTTTCTCCGCTGCTACCTTAGCACAAATGGGCTATTTTGACAACTGCTGGTGACTAGATGGGGTTATTCCAACCTTCTCCAGACCATTTTATGTATACTAAAGACCAAAAATCTTGACGGCAGTGAATAATTGTGTTATAATGCTTACAACCTATGAGCCACTGGCAGCCTCGCCAAGCCGGGTGCAAGGGATGGGTGACCACTTATTGACTGCATGGTGTTCTTTTAGCCTCCCATGATTGGTTTCGACGTTTCTGCTCTCATCAAGGCCCGGCTTGGTACGTCGCTCACCCTGAACGTGAACACGGGGCCGCTGAGCCTGACCGACCTGAAGGTGGATTTTCTTCACGGAGCTATCCAGGTGCTTTGCGTTCCAGGTGGTCTGCTTGTTCAAGGCACTGTGGAATCACAACTGAGGCTGGAGTGTGTCCGCTGCCTGGAACCCTTCGCGTTTCCCATCACGCTGGAATTAGAGGAGACATTCGGCCTGCCAGGAGCGGGCCAGAGACGGGACATAACCTATGTGGTGAGTGATGATGGCTGGCTTGACCTGGCCCCTCTGTTGCGCGAGCAGAGTTGGGTGGCTATCCCAATGAAGCCCCTCTGTAGTCCTGCTTGTAAAGGGTTATGCCCGCAATGTGGCGCGAACCTCAACTTCGAATCGTGTACGTGTGAGAGCACCAGGATTGATCCGCGCCTGGCAGTGTTGAAAGACCTGTTGTAGCCGGGGGAATGGATTAGGAGACCTATGGACGTAGTTGGAGAATTGCTAGAGAAAGCGGAAGCCCAGGGATACCTGACCACAGATGATATACTAGATTTATTGCCAGAGGCTGAGGAAACCCTGGAACAACTCGAGGAGATCTTCATTTGTTTGCACGAAGCAGGGATTGAGGTATACGATGATCAGATAGACACGGATGCTGAGGGAAGGCAGGCGCTAAGTGTTGCGGCCGGCGGATATGATACGGAGGATGACGAGACTTACGATCTGAGCCGGATCTCCAGTGATGATACGGTGGGTTTGTATCTTAGGGAGATGGCCCGTGTGCCTCTTCTAACGATCGAAGAGGAAGTCCGGCTGGCCAAGTCCCTCGAAGCAGGGCGCAGGGCCCAGCAGATTCTGAGCAATGATGGGTCTAACCCGGCGGGGCGCGAGGGGCTCGAGCTGCAAATTGAGGAAGGGCTGGCCGCTCGCGCACATCTAATCAAGGCCAACACTCGTCTGGTGGTCAGCATCGCCAAGAAGTACATGGGACGTGGCGTGCCGTTCTTGGACTTGATCCAGGAGGGCAACCTGGGCCTGATGAAAGCCGTGGAGAAGTTTGACTATAGCCGTGGGTATCGCTTCAGTACCTATGCCACGTGGTGGATCCGCCAGACGATCACGCGGGCGATTGCTGACCAGGGACGTACAATCCGCGTGCCGGTCCACATGTCGGACCGCATCCGGCGGCTCTACAACACGGCTCGACAACTGGAGCAAGAGTACGGTCGCCGGCCGACGCCGGAGGAGATAGCGGCCGAGATGGACGTGGAGCCGCGCAAGGTGCAGTGGATGCTCAAGGTTTCGTGGCGGCCGCTGAGCCTGGAGCGACCGGTTGGCGAGGACGAGGATAGCGAACTGGGGAGTTTTATCGAGGACGAGGCGACTCCTACGCCGACGCAGAGTGCCTATCAGCATCTGCTCGGTGAGAAGGTCGAGGAGATGCTGGCCACACTGAGCCCGCGTGAGGCGCGCATCCTGCGGCTCCGCTTCGGGCTCCTCAACGGGCGCAGTTACACGCTTGAGGAGGTCGGCCAGAAGTTCGGGCTCACGCGGGAACGCATCCGGCAGATTGAGGGTAAGGCGCTGCGTCGTCTGCGCCATCCCCGCCGCAGCCGCCAGTTGCGGGATTATCTGAGTTAATGTGATGGATGTGGCACCCTATCGCTTCATTATGATGATGTGCAGCCTGCCGTAGCGGGCAGGGGAGGGGGCTCCCTGCCCGCGATAGGCCGTCGCACCCTTCTGGCCTCACGGCAACACACCGCCAGCCTCGCTGGCGGTTTTCGTTTGTCATACTCTGTGTTAAAATATGTCCCACGCTCCAAGGAGGAACACCGATGTCCGAACACATTCTCGTCGCTATCGCCTGGCCCTACGCCAGCGCCAAAATCCACGCCGGCAACGTCACTGGCTCCCATCTCCCTGGTGACATCTGTGCCCGCTACCACCGCCTGGCCGGCGATCACGTGCTGATGGTCTCCGGCTCCGACTCGCACGGCACCCCGGTCACTGTGCGTGCCGAGCAGGAGGGCAAATCACCCCGCGAAGTTTTCGAACGCTTCCACCGTAGTTTCCTGGAACTGTTCCAGCGCCTGGGCATCAGTTACGACCTTTTTACTCACACCGATACGGAGAACCACCACCGTGTCTCTCAGGACTTCTTCCTTGCGCTGCTGGAGAAAGGCTATCTCTACAAGCAGGTGCAGGAGCAGATGTACTCCGAGGCGCAAAAACGCTTCCTGCCCGACCGCTACGTGGAGGGCACCTGTCCGGTCTGTGGCTGTGAGTCTGCCCGAGGTGACCAATGCGACAACTGCAACACGTTGCTGGACCCGAAGGACCTGATCAACCCGCGCAGCAAGATTGACGGCAGCACACCCGTGCTCCGCGAGACGGAGCACTTCTTCCTCGACCTGCCCAAACTGGCTCGGGTTGGGTTAGCCGAATGGCTACAGCAGGGGAAGGAGCAATGGCGGCCCAACGTGATCAACTTCGCCCACCGCTACGTGGGTGAGGGATTGCGGGGCCGGCCCATCACCCGCGACCTGGAATGGGGCATTCCGGTGCCCGTGCCTGGATGGGAGGGCAAATGCATCTACGTCTGGTTCGAGGCGGTCATCGGCTACTTCTCCGCCAGTGTCGAATGGGCGCATAATCGGGGCCAGCCGGAGGCGTGGAAGGATTGGTGGTATGATCCGGCAGCTCAAACACTCTACTTCATCGGTAAGGATAACATCCCCTTCCACGCCGTCATCTGGCCGGCGGAACTGATGGGGGTGGAGCGGCTCTACGAGGACGACCTGTCCAGGAAACTCAATCTGCCCTACGACGTGCCGGCCAACGAGTTTATGAACCTGGAAGGACAGAAAATCTCTGGCAGCCGCAACTGGGCGGTGTGGATGGACGAGGCGCTTGACCGGTACGACGCTGACGCGCTGCGCTACTACCTGACGATGGCGATGCCGGAGACGCGGGACACCGACTGGCTATGGGACGGCTTCGTGCACCGCAACAACGACGAACTGGTGGCCACCTGGGGCAACCTGGTCCACCGGGCGCTGACCTTCGCCTACCGGCGCTTCGGTGGGCGGGTGCCCGAGCCGGGGCCGCTGGAGGACGTGGATACCCGGCTCCTGGCCCAGGTCGAGGCTGGCTTTGAACCCATCGGCCAGTTGCTGGCCGGCTGCAAGCTTCGCGCCGCACTGGGCGAGGTGATGGCGCTGGCGCGGGAGGCGAACCGCTACCTGGAGGAGAAAGGGCCCTGGTTCCAGATCAAAGAGAACCGCGAGGCGGCCGGCACGACCATCTACGTCGTGCTCAAGGCCATTGATTCACTGAAGATACTCTTCTCTCCCTTCCTGCCTTTCTCGTCGGAGCGGCTGCATCAGTACCTAGGCTACGAGGGGATGTTGTTCGGGCGGCAGTACACGGCCACCTTTGAGGAAGGGAACCGCGTTCACGAGGCATTGTGCTACGACGATAGTGACGCGACGGGCAAATGGAAGCCCAGTGGATTGCCGCCAGGGCAGGTGCTGCGCCAGCCCGAGCCGCTGTTCAAGAAACTGGACGAGAGCGTGGTCGAGGAGGAACTGGTCCGCATCGGGGCCGGGGGGCCTTCCGCGTGATGCGATAGTTTCTTGGTGCAGAGGCACCATTCATGAAGGGAATATCGGCCTGGTGGTAGGCACGCCGGAGGACGAGCCCACGGAGGTCCACCTCGACAGCCTGGTGGTGCGTCGGCCGTGGCGATGTGATGCCCCGGTCGGCACGGCGACCCTCTCCTGGTGAGAGGGCCGCTTTTTTTCTGCGCGGGCGCGGTTGCCACCTGTGGCAACTTATGGTATCCTTCGTACTGGATACCGGATACTCGATACTCGATACCAGCAACCAGTATCCAGTGACCAGCATCAAGAAAGGGGACAGATGGCACGCTTACACGAATATCAGGGCAAGGCACTTCTGGCGCAGAAGGGCATCCCCATCCCCCAAGGCCGGGCGGCTGGCACACCCGACGAAGCGCATGAGATCGCGGCCGAGATTGGCGGGCCAGTCGTGGTGAAGATCCAGGCCTGGGTGACTGGCCGGGCTGGCCTGGGCGGCATCCGCTTTGCCAAGACGCCCGATGAAGCGGCGCAGGCTGCCGCCGACGTGCTGGGGATGCGGGTGGGCGGTTTCACCGTCGAGAAAGTGATGGTGGAGGAGGAACTTCCCATCAAGCGGGAGTTCTACGCCAGCATCATCGTCAGTGACCGGGAGCGGGCACCGGTGGTGATGTTCTCCAGCGTCGGGGGCACAGGCATCGAGGAGATCGCTCGCCAGCACCCGGACAGTGTCGCCAGCGCGGTGGTGGATATTGAGCATGGCCTGCGGGATTACCAAGCCCGCAACCTGGTGCGACGCACAGGCGTCCACGGCCGGTTGCAGCAGAACCTGGCCGGGCTGCTCGTGAAACTATACAGTGTGGCCCGCGCATGGGAGGCCCGCGCCGCCGAGATCAACCCGCTGGTGCTGACGGCCGACGGCAGACTGGTGGCCGCCGACTGCCGTGTCACAGTGGACGACTACGCCGTCTTCCGCCACAAGGATTTGGGGCTAACCTTCGCCCGCGAGTTGGACCGCCCGCCGACGGAACTGGAGCGCATCGCTTACGCCGTCGAGGAGGGGGACTACCGGGGCACGTTTTACTTCATCCAGATGATCGAGGACTTCCAGAAAGGGGAGGGGGTCATCGGTTTCCACGGCGCGGGCGGCGGCGGCTCAATGATGAGTATGGATGCAGTGGTCAACGAGGGCTTCCGCATCGCCAACTTCGTGGATACCTCGGGCAACCCTCCGGCCAGCAAGGTCTACCGGGCCGCGCGCATCATCCTCAGCCAGGGGCCGATTGACGGCTACTTCGGCTCCGGCTCAGGGGTGGCCAGCCAGGAGCAGTTCCACTCCGCCCGAGGGCTGGCGAAGGCGTTTCTGGAGAAGCCACTGGCGGTCCCGGCCGTCATCCGGCTGGGCGGCAACGCCGAAGACAAGGCGGTGGAGATCCTGGAGCGGGTCAACGGGCACGTCCCTGCGCCGGTGGAGGGATACAAGAAGGACGACTCCCCCCGGTTCTGCGCGCAGCGGCTCAAGGCGTTGGTGGAGAGTTACACTCCGCCAGCCGAGAAGCCCGATGGGCGCAAGAAGCCGGTCGCGCAGCGGCCCTATACCTTCGAGACGGTGACTGGCGGCGCGGTGACTCTCGATCACGCCGTCTGTGCCACCTGCGAGAGCAAGGTCTGTGTGAAGGAATGTGTGCCGCAGATCCTCACGCTCAACGAGGAGGGCTGCCCGGTGCTCAACATCCCATTGGAGGAGGCGGAGAAAGGGCGTTGCATCGAGTGCCTGGCCTGCGATGTGGAGTGCTACTTCCGGGGTGCGGGCGGGGGGTACGTGGAGTTGCCCATTCCGGGGTTGGAGGGGTATGGGTAGGTTGGAGAGGGAGGAACAGCAATGAGTCAATGGCAAGAATACAATCTGGAAGAGAAGATCACCAAAATCCTGTCAGATGTCCCAGATTACGCTCCGGATCATCACTTTGGCCGGCCATTCTTAACGGCCTATCAGATTGCTATTGAGTTTGCTCACCGTTACCCAGAGGATTTTGCCCGGCTGGGCTTGCCAGTCGGTGGGATTGGTATCGGTCAGAGAAGCAGTCTGGCCCAGTATTTGGCCAAGCGACTGTCCGATGGGATTAAGGCTGGACGTATTACCCACATCGAGGGTGGCTTTTTGTCCAACCAACATCTCAACGACATTTACTTTGACAATGATGGAGAGAGCATCCGCTCATCATTGACCGGCACCCCGTTCACGCTTTCTATGTTCCGTTTGCGTGATGCGTAGGAAAAGCTGGACTGGCGAAGGGGTGCAAGACAACGTGCTAATGCTGGAGATGATCGGCGAATGGGCCGTATACATCTACATTGACGAAAGCGGCTCTCTATCCGATCCACGCGATACGATTGTGACACTGGCGGCAATCAAAACGCTGTCGCCAAGACCACTGCGTTGGATCATCAAGCGAGTGAAGCGGGACGTGCGACGTAAGAAGCCGAAACGAGACACTCTTTCGGAGTTTAAGTTCTACACCACGACAGATAGTGCCCGCGTTGCGGTGTTGGAGGCGCTGGCACGAGAGCAGGTAGAAATATATGCACTCAGCGTCTTCAAGGGCGCTCAGATCATTCCCCACACTCCCGAAAACTATGGCGTCTTGCTGTGTGAATTGCTGAGGATGTGCGGGGCAGAGCACGAACACGTTGCTGAGTTGGTGGTTGACATGCCCTTCAACACGCCTCAGCAGCGGACGCGGTTGACCGCCATCGTACATAACACGCTCGACCTGGATGTATAACTTCGTTATGTAGATAGCGTCAAGAATCCTTACAGCCAGTTGGCGGATTTTGTGGCTGGGGCCATCCGCGCCAAGCACATGGGACGGAATTTGTCGCTATACCAGTTCATCCAACCACGAATGATCAGCGATCAACTGGTAAGATGGAAGGTGCTGCGACGCGAGTGGATGGAGGGCAATTGGCGAGCATAAACAAAGAGCGACAACAGCCGGAGGCGCCTGTTTCGAGGCTTTATTTCAAGGGCCCTTAAGCCTCGGGTGGCCAGCCGCGAAAGTAGGCCAGCACTCCTCCGGAGTTACGTTGCCGTTCCAAATATATTCTATCACCATCAGACCGATTTGTCAAGCAGGAGTAACGGAAAATGTCCATTCTCATTGACGAAACCAAACGAGTAATCGTGCAAGGCATCACGGGCCGCGAGGGGCGCGCCCGTGCCAAACTGATGAAGGGATATGGTACCAATATCGTCGGTGGGGTGACCCCAGGCCGCGGCGGCCAGGAGGTCGAGGGGTTGCCTGTCTTCGACACCGTCGAGGAGGCGTGGGAGAGCCTGAGGCCAGTTGACGTCAGCGTTCTCTTTATCCCCGCCCCGCTGGTGCGCGATGCGGCGCTGGAGGCGATTGACGCAGGCGTCAAATTGCTGGTCATCGTGCCCGACCGCGTCCCCATCTACGACGTGTTGGAGATCGCCAAGGCGGCCGACAGCGCCGGGACGAAGTTCGTCGGCCCCAACACACTGGGGGTGCTCAGCCCAGGCAAGGGGGTGCTGGGGATGATCGGCGGGCGGGCGATGTCAGCCCGCGCCTGGTTCTTCCCCGGCCCGGTGGGGGTCTGCTCCCGCTCTGGCGGCATCACCTCCTCGATGGCCTACTACCTGGCGCAAGAGGGCATCGGCGCGACTACGCTGGTGCACGTCGGCGGCGACGCCATCGTCGGGCTGCCGCTGCCGGAGGTAGTGCGCCTCTTCCAGGCCGACTCGGAGACGAGGGGTATCGTGATGTTCGGCGAGATCGGCACCAGTCAGGAGGAGCAGGTGGCCGATCTGATCGAGCAGGGGGAGGTGACCAAGCCGCTGGTTGCCTACATCGGCGGGAAAGGGGCCAAGAGCGGCACCCGCTTCTCCCACGCCGGGGCGATTATTGAGGGCGGGCGGGGCACCCGCGAGGGAAAGGTGGCCCGGCTGCGGGGGGTCGGCGTGCACGTGGTGGAAGACTTCGGGGACATCCCCCACGTGACCAGGGAGGTCTTGCAGAGGATGGGGGCGCTGTAGCAAGGAAGTTGGCGGAGAACGCGGAATGCTCAAGATCGTTCTCGACTACGACGGCACGCTGACCGCCGAGGAGCAGCAGGTACCGGAAGTTACGCACCGCTCGCTGGCGGAACTTGCGGACGGGATCCTGCGCGTGCCGCTGGCGGAACTAGAGGCCGCGTACCGGGACACCGTCGCACGCCTGGGGGCCGCGCCGCACGAGTACCACTGGCAGGTGAACGGTGTGCGCGTCGCCTACTGCGACGAGGGTGCCTTCATCCTCAACACCGTCGCGCTGCAGACCATGCTGGCCGGGAACCCGACCTACGCGGAGTCGGTGGCGGCTCGCTTCCCCAACGCCGAATATGATCCCGTCGCCACCTGCACCAATTACCTGTTCCATACCCACACCGCTCCACTGGAGACCCCCTTTCGCCCAGCCGCGCCTGAGGTGTTGCGCTGGCTCATCGCTCACCCGGAGGTCGAGCCGCTGGTGCTGACCAACTCGCTGGGCGACAAGGTGGGCCGCAACCTGGCGCGGCTGGGCCTGCCCGCAGTCCGTGTGCTGGGCGATACTCGCCAGTACGATCTGGCCCCCGACTGGACGCCACCCTTCAACGGCGGCGAGCCGTTCCTGGTGGTGGACGAGGTGCACACGGTGGACCTGCGGCGGCGCATTTACTATGCAGCGCTGACTCGCGAGCAGGCCGACGGCAGTCGCCTGGCGGTGGTAGCCGACACGCTCTCGCTGCCCGGTGCACTGCCGCTGGCGATGGGCATCCCCTTCGCGCTGCTGCGCACGGACTACACCCCCGGCTGGTGCGCCTCCTACGTCGAACGTCACCCGCTGGGGATGGTGTTGGATGACCTGGCGGCGCTCTCCACCTGGGTGGAGCACGATATGACATTTCTCAGGAGCAACCGATGAGTGATCTACACTGGACTACCGCTATCACCTCCGTTCAGCCCAACGAACTGCGGCTGTGGGGGTACCGCATAGACGAACTGATGGGCCGCGTGACCTTCGGGCAGGCGGTCTACCTGGCGCTGAAGGGGGAACTGCCCTCGCCGGAGGTCGGCAGGCTGATGGATGCCATGCTGGTCTCCTCGATTGACCACGGCGCGACGCCCCCCTCGGCGCTGGCGGCCCGCACTGCTGCCTCCACCGGCGCGACGCTGAGTGCCAGCATCGCCGCGGGGGTGCTGTCCATCAATCGCTACCACGGTGGGGCCATCGAGGGCTGCATGCGACTTCTCCTGGAGGCCGTTGACCGGCTCGATGGGGAACACTCCCCGGCTGAGGTGGTGGCCAAGATGCTGGCCGAACTGAAGGCTCAGCGGAAACGCGCCCCCGGCTTCGGTCACCGCGTCCATACCGACGACCCGCGCACAAAACGGCTGCTGGCCTTGGCGGACGAACTGGGAGTGAGCGGCAATGGGGTGATAATGGTGCGTGCCTTCGAGGAGGCCATGGAGAAAAGTCTGGGGCGACGGCTGCCTCTCAACGTAGACGGGGCACTGGCGGCGTTGCTGGTGGACCTGGACTTCCCTCCGGAACTGGGCAACGCTTTCTTCATCATCGCCCGCGTCGCTGGCTTGGCGGCTCACGCCCACGAGGAGATGACCCGCCAGCGGCCGATGCGCCGCATTCACCCCACCGATCACGAGTACGATGGCCCTGCACCACGGGAACTGGGGTGAGGGAGTTGCAAGTTTACAAGTGGGCAAGTTTGCAAGTGGGCAAGTTTGCAAGTAGGCAGGTGGGCAAGGAGGTGAAAAGTGGACAAGGAATTGGTGCAGACGATCTTCGCCCGGCGTAGTATCCGCAAGTACACGGATGAGCCGGTCAGCGAGGCGGATATCAAGACATTGTTGGAAGCGGCAATGGCGGCCCCCTCGGCTTCCAACCGTAAGCCGTGGCACTTCGTCGTCGTGACCGAGCGGCAGACACTGGACAGTCTGGCCGAGGCCCATCCCCACGGCAAGATGCTCTTCGAAGCGATGTTGTGTATCGCCGTGTGCGGTGGCCCAGTTGCCTCGGAGCGCTTCTGGGTGCAGGATTGCTCCGCCGCCACTGAGAATCTGCTCCTGGCGGCCACTGCGCTGGGCCTGGGCGCGGTCTGGCTGGGCGTCTATCCCAGGGAAGAGCGGGTTGCCGCTATACGCCAGGTGCTGGGCATCCCGGAGGCGATGGCTCCACTTAACCTGGTCTCCATCGGTCACCCGGCGGAGGAGAAGAAGCCGCGTACTCAGTACGATGAGGCGCGTGTGCATCGTGAGCGGTGGTAGAACAGCGGATTGCAGGACAACAACGGATCAACAAGGAGAGAGGCGCGTGAACCTGCGGGATTTTGTCACGTGGGCGGGAGAGGCGGGCACGCTGGTCGAGGTTGAGCGCGCCGTTGACCCACACCTGGAACTGGCGCGCGTGATATACGCGCTCGATGGACAGCCGGTGCTGTTCCGCACACTGACCGGTTTCCCTGGCTGGCAGGCCATCTCCGGCGTGTGCGCACAGCGGCGGCACTTTGCGGCGGCGCTGGGTTGTGCGGTGCCCGATTTAGTCCACCGCATGGCCGACGCGCTGGCCCACGCAACCCCGCCGCCGATGCTCGACTCCGGCCCTTGCCAGGAGGTCATTGAGGAGCAGGTAGACCTGACTCAGTTGCCCATCCCCTGCTACCATCCAGGAGATGGTGGGCGCTACGTCACGGCGGGCGTGGTGGTCATCAAGGATGCCGACTTCGGGCGCAACATCTCTTTCCACCGGCTGATGTTGCTGGATGAGCGACGTTTGGCCGCCCGTCTCGTCGAGGGACGGGGGACGCACACCGCGCTGGGCAAAGCCGTGGGCGATTTGCCCGTTGCCATCGCCATCGGCTGCCCCATCCAGGTGCTCCTGGCGGCGGCAATGAGTCCGCCTAAGGGGGTGGACGAGTTGAGCATCGCCCACGCGCTGGCCCCTGTGCCACTGGTCCACTGCCAGACCGTGGACCTGGAGGTGCCGGCCGAGGCGGAACTGATCCTGGAGGGTCACATCACCCACATGCTGGCCGACGAGGGGCCCTTCCCCGACCTGACGGAGACGCTGGACGTCGTGCGCCGCCAGCCGGTGATCGAGATTGACTGCGTCACCCGTCGCCAGGAGCCTGTTTTCCACGCCCTGCTTCCTGGTGGCATGGAGCACAAGAACCTGATGGGCATGCCCCGCGAGCCGACCATCTTCGCCGCCGTCAATGAGGTCTGCCGTTGCGCCGGCGTCTATATCACGCCGGGGGGCACCTCCTGGCTGCACGCGGTGGTGCAAATTGAAAAGCAGCACGAGGAGGATGGCCGCAGGGCGGTTTGGGCGGCCTTCCAGGGCCATACCTCGCTCAAGCACGTCGTCGTGGTGGATACTGACGTGGACCTCTACGACCCCGCCGACGTGGAGTGGGCGATTGCCACCCGCTTCCAGGCCGACCGGGACCTGGTACTTCTCACCGATCAACCGGGCAGCAGCCTCGATCCATCGGCCACGCAGACGCTGGGGCAGAAAGCGCGCACGGCTAAGATGGGGCTGGACGCGACGGCCCCGCTGGGCGAGGCGCGGCAAGGGTACGAGAGGGTGCAGTATGGGCCGGTTGATCTGGCCCAGTATGGTGTGAAACGCAAGGCGTGAGGCGTTAAAATTGCTTGCGCAACGGTCTGTTTTGGTGTATGATAGCATTGAGCCGCACCGACAGAACTCAGCCGGACCAGGGCGGGTTAGGATGGATTCGCGGGCCGAGGAAGCGCAAGGAGGGATGCAATGGACATCATCAAAGTTGCGGCCACTTCTCGCTCGACGGCGGTGGCCGGTGCCATCGCAGGGGTTATGCGAGAGCAGGGGCGAGTGGATGTGCAGGCTATCGGCGCTGGAGCGGTCAACCAGGCGGTAAAGGCGGTGGCCATCGCCCGCAGTTACCTGGAACTGGACGGGATTGACATCGTCTGCCTCCCCTCATTCGTCGAGGTGATGATTGACGGTCAGGAGAGGACGGCGGTGCGGTTAGGAATTGAGAAACGGTGCATCAGCGCCGAAACCGAGTAGACCTGCATCTTCACAGCACGGCCTCCGACGGCGTGTTCACACCGTCGGAGGTTGTTCGTATGGCGCTGGAGCGCGGGTTGGCCGTGATCGCGCTCACCGACCACGATACACTGGGCGGGGTAGCGGAGGCCCAACAGGCGGCAGTTGGCACCGGCCTGGAGGTCATCACCGGCGTGGAGGTGAACTCTGAGGGCGACTGGGGTGATCTGCATTTTCTGGGCTACTATGTGGATCCAGAGAATGGCCCGCTGCGGGAGCGATTGCAGGCGATGCGGGATGTGCGGGTGGGCCGGGCTCGTAAGATGATTGAGCGGCTGAGCGAGATGGGGATGGCGCTGGAATGGGAGGAGGTGCGGGCGCTGGCCGGCGGCGACAGCGTCGGGCGTCCCCACGTGGCCCGGGCATTGCTCAATCGGGGCTACGTCAAGACGACGCAAGAAGCCTTCGACCGCTTCATCGGCAACGACGGCCCGGCCTACGTCCCCCGCCTGCGGCTGGCCCCGCCGGAGGTGATCCAGACGATCATCGGGGCTGGGGGTGTGCCGGTGATCGCGCATCCGGCGCACTCCGGGGCGGCGGCGGTGGAGCACATACCGGAGTTCGTGGGTTATGGGCTGCGCGGGGTGGAGGTGTATTACCCCCACCACTCGCCCGAGGAGATCGAAATGCTACTGGGACTATGTCGGGAGTACGGGTTGCTCGCCACGGGCGGCTCCGATTTTCACGGGCCAGGCATTGAGGAGGGAGCGTCGCTTGGCTCGGTCTACGTGCCGCCGGAGTGCGTCGAGCGGCTGCGGGAGGCGGCCGGACGGCACAATAGCCCCGCCGGGGCATAAAGTGCCCCGGCTACGGACTACCACCCCGACGGCTGCATACCTGAGCCCGATTCATTGGGCGGAAGCGTCGTAGTCTGGACAAGGACTATCCCTGGCGAACACTACAACGGACTGGGAATAAAACGGATTTGAGTTGGGCTGTAATCCATTTTTTCTAAATCCGATGTTGTGTTTACGGGCGGGGCAAGTCGAGCATCAGCACCTCGAGGGTGAGGCGCGCGTTGGCATTACGCTTCAACCGGTCGGCCGCACTGCGCAAGGCTTCGACCATGGCAGCGCTCCGTTCTACCCCGAAGCGACGGGCGTGGCCGCGTAAGGGCGCGGTCACCGCGCCCCTACCCTGATAGTCCACGTTGGTCAGCGGCGCATCCGCCTCGGCAGCCAGCAGCAACACGTCGCGCCACCAGCCGATCCACAGATCAAGCGTCTCCTGCGTGGCGACCGGATCGCGGGCCAGTTTCTCGACGTAGCGGAAGCGCTCGGTGATGGAAGCGCCCAGGAGATGATCCAGGTCGTCCAGGCGCTGTGCGCGACGCTGGAGGGCTTTCTTGTCGTTGAGCGTGCGTACCGCCCAGCCCAGCCGTCCGCCCGAAAGGTGAGCCAGGAGTTCGGCCTGCTCTGGCTCCGCGTCCCAGCGCTCAATGAGGGCCTGCTGTACCACCGCCACGGGCAGCGGGCGCAGGGGGATCTGCTGGCAGCGAGAGACAATGGTAGGGAGGAGGCGGTCGGCGTCGCTCGCCAGAACTGCGAGCACGACGTAGGGTGGGGGCTCCTCCAGGGTCTTGAGCAGCGCGTTGGCGGCGGAAGTGGTGGCCTCCTCGAAGCGGCGCAGGATGGCTACCCGCCAGCGGGCCTCGTTGGGGGTGAGCGCCAGTTGGTGTTGCAGTTCGCGCACCTGGTCAATCTTGAGGTTGGCGCCGGGTCGCTCGGATGCGACGACGTGCAGGTCGGGGTGGTTGCCGCTGGCGACCAGGTGGCAGGCGCGACACGCGCCACAGGGGGGCTCTCCCTCGCCCTGGCACAGCAGGGCGGCGGCCAGTGCCCGCGCCAGCGTCGTCTTGCCCACGCCGGGCGGGCCGGTGAACAGATAGGCGTGTGATACACCACCCGAGGCGACGGCTCGCCGCAGGAACCCCACGGCCCACTCGTGCCCCACAATGCCCCAAACGTCGTTTGTTTTCATTGGGGGGATTGTAGCACAATGGGCGTCGCTTGCAAAGCGATGGAGATGATGGTATAATCCAAACGTCGTGGGCGGTTAGCTCAGATGGCCAGAGCGCCACGTTGACATCGTGGAGGTCACAA
>DAOUEC010000280.1:0-48162 GCA_034430655.1 Anaerolineae bacterium | reverse complement strand
GCCTGGCCTGGATCGTCCTGCTGATCTCGTTCTTCACCTGCGTGAGCCTGGTCATCCTGGTGCCGCTGGGTATCCGCTGGTACGTCCTCAACGCCAGTGTCAGACAGAAAGTAGCCCTCGAGATAGAGACGGGCCCCTTGAGCGTCGTCTGGGCTGGCCGTGGTCAACCGGTCTCTGTCGCTGAAGATCCCGACGATGAGATTCCTGAAGGTACAATAGTCACCACATACTCCACCCCTGGCCGTCTCGTAGTGCGTACACCTCAGATAGATGGCCCCGTCATCGCCACCGCCCAGCTCTACAACAACACGGAGGTCACGCTTTCGTCGGCGCGCTCCCCGCGCTTCCCCGCCAGCCGCCTACCCCACAAGATCGCCCTGAAAGTAAGGGCTGGACGGGTACGCATCAACGTCTCCAGCGACGACGACCGTTCCACCACTGTCGAGGTACATACATCCCACGGAGCAGTCACGCTCACGGAAGGAAGTTACGAAGTCAAGGTCAATGGGACAACAACAGAGGTCACAGTCCGCGATGGACAGGCCGATGTGGTCAAGAATGAACTGTTCACACACCTCGGGCCGGATGAGCGCGCCATCGTGGACAGTGAACGAATTGCCGGCCCGCTGCTCGCCGCCCGCAACCTCATCGTCAACGGTGACTTCCAGTCTCCGCTAGGGGACGGGTGGACCAGTTACCACGAGCAGAAGGAGGAACCCCCGCCGACCGTCAGCATTATCGCCAACGAGGGACGAGAAGTAGCCAATTTCTACCGCGACGGCAGCAATTGGGCCGAGGTGGGCATCCAGCAGGAGATTGACTACGACGTGCGCGATTTTGCGTCCCTCGAATTACATCTGGCCGTGCGCATCGTCTACGAGAACATCGCAGGCTATGGAGGCTGTGGCACTCTCAGTTCCGAGTGCCCCATCATTGTCCGCATTGATTACAAGGACATCTATGACAGCGACCGATACTGGCTCCACGGCTTCTACATTGACGAACCGGCTTCCGATTGGATGTTGGATCCCTGGACCGAGCAGATGCCGCCGGGAAGCTGGCAGACGTACGACTCGGGCAACTTAATGAAGGAACTGTCCGATACCCCACCTGCCATCATCAAGCAACTGACCATCTATGCCTCTGGCCATAGTTTCGACGCTATGGTAACAGAAGTGGAGTTGCTGGCCCAGGAATGAGCCCACAGCAAGCGTATGTAGTACAAAGGCCCCCACTCGTTGTGGGGGTCTTTCCCTGTTCTGCATCGGCTACAACTGCTTCAATTTCCGCGTCAACTCGGCTGGCGTCCCAGCCTCGATGGGAACATACTCGACGCCGGGATAGTATTCCTTAAAGAAGGCTCGTAAATCGCTGGGCCATCTCCCCGGATTGACCGCGATCACCTGCCGCGCGTCCAGGTCACCAATACCAGCGTCGTCCGCGCTGCTACCGATGGTATACCGGTATCGGTTCCATATCCCGTCTACCACCGCTAGAGCCCAGGCCGCGTTGGCATCGGGAGGAAGCAGCACGTAAGTCCGTTCGTACTGCTCACGGGGGAGCCCGCGTACGGCCAGAGCGCAGTCAAACGCATTGGTCGCCTCCACACCCCCAGCGGCAGAAAACACTATCTCGTGCCTTCCGACATCGCTCAGCGGAGAGGTGGTATACGTCCACGTGTACCAGTCCCCATCGCGCCCGGCCACGAGCGCTCCCTGCGGCAGTTCCGCCCCCGAGGGCTGGCGGATCACCAGATGGACGTCGGCCAGGGCAGCCCGTGAGCGGGCCTCGATTGTCACCGCCTCGCCGACCTTCGGACTGGCCGGCTGGTACAGCACCTTTGCCTCCAAGTCAACAGTGCCCGCGACCAGTTCCGCATCGTCCCAGTAGGCGTCGTTGTGCTTAAAGGGCCACAAGGTTCTGCTGCGGAGGAACACCGTCACGGTGCCAGCCTGGGCCCTTGCCTCCGCGGGGGGAAGTTGAGCATACTCATTGTAGATGTGTGCTCCTTGCCCCCACACCACCGTGTCGGCAAACGGGTTAGTGCCACCGGTGGGATCAATGCCAACCCAGAAAGTAAAGTTCCTCCAATCATCCGGTGTGCCAGGACTACCTGCTGGGGCCTCTTGGCCCTCCAGCAGGACCCCGGAGTCGTGCCCCGGGCCCTCACTCCACTTTGGATCGTCAGTATGCTCCCTGCCGTGGCAGTTGCTCCAGGCATGCGCCCAGGCCGTCAGACGCAACGGGGTGCCCGGTGTGACCTGCACCTGCTGGAGAAACCCAGCGTCGTGCTTGCGGTGGAACGTAAATAGAAGCATTCCCTTCTGACCACTGCGCACGCGACGCGGGTCGGCATGCTTCCAAGCATCCCGCACCTCGGGTTGATCCCACTTGCCTGGGTCGTGGTAAAACCAGGTGATCCAGTCAGGGGGAGTGAAGATATTGCCCACATCCTTTTCATGTGGCTCTGCACCCTTGGGGAAAATCAGGCAACGATGGCTCTTTTCCTCTCCCCAATCGGCCTCGAACCCTTCATTTTCCAACAAGTTCTGTGACATTTGTTCCCCCTCGTTTACTCAAAGCCCAATCCACGCTCGCGCAGGCTCACAAAGCGTTGCTGTCCAATGATCAGGTGATCCAGAACCTCAATGTCCAGCAAGTGGCCTGCTGCCACCAACTGACGAGTCACCTCTACGTCCTCAGGCGAGGGCGTGGGGTCGCCCGAGGGATGGTTATGCGCAACGATGATCGAGGCACAATTGCGTTTGATGGCCTCCCTGAACACCTCGCTCACCCGAATGTGCGAGGCGTTGAGACTCCCCACGTACACTGTTTCGGAGCCGAGCAACCGGTTGCGCGTATCCAGGTACAGCACCTGGAAATGTTCCTGTTCTAGATGGCCCATCTCGGCCATCAGGAGTTGTGCCACGTCAGCCGGGGAACGCACGACGAAGCGGTCTTCCGGAGCGACCAGAAGCATCCGGCGGCCCAATTCCAGCGCCGCCTTGAGTTGCGCCGTCTTGGCCTTCCCCAACCCCTTCTCAGCATGCAATTCGGCGAAACTGGCCCGGGCCAGGCCCGGCAACCCGCCGTAGCGAGAAAGGAGCCGCGTGGCCATGGCCAGGACGTTCTCGCCACCCATGCCCGTGCGCAGGATTATGGCCAGCAGTTCCGCCGTCGAGAGCGCCCCCTCGCCCACGCGGGCCAGACGCTCGCGTGGGCGCTCATCAACAGGCAAATCCTTGATCGTTGGCCGGTACTCGGTCTGCGTTTCGTCGCTCACTACACCATACTATACTGCAATTTGCACAAATTTGTCAAATAGCCCCGGTGCCCCCAACGCTTGCTCCTACACCAGCCAGTGGTATAATACGCCCCACTTGACTTGCTTTCCGCACTTTGCGACAGCGAGCAGGAAACAAACTTAGCCTGAACATCTCCCTGAAAAGGAGCGTGCCATCAATGGAAGGCATCCTGGAGAGAATCCCCACCTACCTGACCATTCTATCCACCATCTGTGGGGGAGTGACCATTGCGCTACTGGGCGGGATAGCGATCTGGACCTTTCGAGACATTCGCGCTCGTTCCCGCGACTTTCTGGCGCAGATACTGGCCACGCTGTTGGTGATCGTGCTGCCTATCATCGGACTGGTGGTGTATTTGATGCTGCGCCCACGGGAGACGTTGGCGGAGGCATACGAACGCTCCCTGGAACAAGAAGCCCTGCTGCAGGCAATAGAAGAGCCGGAAATCTGCCCCGGGTGTGGACAGCGGGTCAAGAGCGATTACCTGTACTGCCCGGCCTGCCACACCCGGCTCAAGCGGGCTTGCCCAGAATGTGGACGCCCGCTCCATCTGCGCTGGTCTCTATGCCCCTACTGCGGGGCAAGCGTCGCACCGCAGGCACTTGAGCCCGTGCCCGCCTCGAAGCCGGAGGCTGCCCCGGCCGAGGAAACGGTACCCGAAACGTGACGACTGGAACGTAATCCTCTCACGTTTCACGTTTTTCGCCTCACACTTCCTCGTTCCCACCCACCGCGTGAACCTTGAGCATATTGGTCTTCCCTCCGCCGAAGGGGATGCCCGCCGTCAGCACCACCGGATCGCCCCACCCTACCACACCCAGGTCACACGCTGCCTGCACCATCACCTGCACCATCTCATCGGTAGTCTTGAACTCCGGCACCAGCACAGGCTTCACGCCCCACACGAGCGTCAGTCGCAACTGAGTCGTCCGGCTAGGGGTCACGGCCACGATGGGAACACGGGGACGGTGACGCGCCACCATACGCGCAGTCGCGCCCGACATCGTGGAGGTGATAATCGCCTTGGCCCCTACCTCGTTGGTGATCTCAACAGTGGCACAACTGATCGCCTCCGTGACAGTCCCATGCCTGTGGCCACCGTCCCCCGTGTGCAGCAGTCGCCCGTAGGGCAGATGCGCCTCTGCGTTGGCGCAGATCGTCGCCATCGTCTCTGTCGTCTCAATCGGATACCGGCCCACTGCCGTCTCGCCGGAAAGCATCACCGCGTCGGTGCCGTCCAGGATGGCGTTGACGACGTCCGACGCCTCCGCCCGTGTCGGGCGCGAGTTCTCGATCATCGTCTGGAGCATCTGCGTGGCAGTGATGACCGGCTTGCCGGCCTGGTTGCAGGCACGAATGATGCGCTTCTGGTGAAACGGCACCTCCTCGGCAGGCGTCTCCACCCCCAGATCGCCTCGGGCGACCATGACGCCATCGGCCTCGGCCAGGATCTCGTCGAAAACCGAGAGCGCTTCGGGCTTCTCAATCTTGGCGATGATGAAGACATCGGCACCTCTGTCCTTCAAGAATTGCCGTAGTTCGCGCACATCGGCCGGACGGCGGACGAAGGAGAGCGCAAAGAAATCCACGCCCTGCTCCAGCGCGAACAGGGCGTCCTCCCGGTCCTTGGGCGTGAGGGCAGAAAAGCGGAGCGTTGCCCCGGGGACATTGAGCCCCTTGTGAGAGGTGAGTTGGCCCCCCGCGACCACGCGACACTTCAAGCAGCCTTCACCAGCCTGCACAACGACCAACTCCAGGCGTCCATCATCCAGCAACACAGCCTGACCAGGTCGCAGATCGCGTAATAGTTGTGGGTGGGGCACGGGTATCTCACCCGTCGCGCCCGGCCGGAGACGCGACGTCAACCTCACCACATCCCCCTCGCGCAATTCGATCGCCCCACCCTCGATCTCACCCACACGCAACTTAGGCCCCTGCAGATCGGCCATGACGGCCACCAACCGGCCTTCCTCCTCCGCAACCTGCCGCAGGGTGGCAATAGACTGAGCATGAGTGGCATGGTCGCTATGGGAGAAGTTGATGCGTGCTACGGTCATCCCAGCCCGCATCAGACCACGCATCACCTCGGGCGAACTGGAGGCCGGCCCCACGGTGCAGACAATACTTGTACGCGGCATCTCACTCCAAGTCCCTACTGCGTTGCGAAGGCAACCCTATGGCCCGGTCAGAGCCAACTCGTATTCACCCACGTCGCCATCGTCGTAGCCCCGTGCGATGATGCGATAGGTGCCGCTCAGCGGCAACTCGAATGTGGAGATTTCGGCATTGGCATCCCCACCGCTGTCATCGTCGGTCATAACTCGCACCCCATCGGGCGCGAACAGTTCGAGGTAAGCATCCATATCCCCGCCCACGGCGGTCATAGAGATGGTGACCACGTCGCCCTCCTCGCCCTCAAATAGCCAATGATGACGTGTGCCGGACTCCAGGGTGGCGCTCATCGTCTCACCGTAGGTGAGAGTGCCCTCGACTACCATCTCCACCCGCTCCAACGCGAGTCCGTATGCTCCGGCCGCACCGAACATGCCACTGCTAGCGACTATGCGATAGGCACCGTCGGCGGGCAGTCTATAGTACTCGATGAGAGCGTTGAACCCCTCGCCGCTGTCATCGTCGTCGGTGAGTGCAACGCCGTTGGGGCCGTACAACTCAAGATAGCAGTCCATATCCTCGTCCCGTGCATTCATCGCAATCGTGACTACGTCCCCCTCAGCCCCCTGGAAGAACCACACATGCCGTGCATCTTCTGCCAGCGTCTCCTCGACCATCTGTCCGTACTCGATCACCTCGCCAGATGGCTCTTCGACGACCTCAAGGCTGAGAGTGTAATCACCTGCACCGCTGTAGGTCAAAGCGTGGATAGTGTAGGCACTGGAGGTAGTCACGGGGAAATCTACGATACGGGCATTGTAGCCTTCGCCACCGTCATCATCCTCAGCGATGATAACCCCATCCTCGTTGTAGAGTTCCAGGTAGGGGTCCAAAACATCGCGGTCAACGGCATCCAGTCGAATGGTGGCGTATCGGCCCTCTTCCACCTCAAAGTACCAGATGTCCACACCACCAGGGAGCAGGGTGCCTTCCACCATCTCTCCTGGCTGGATCGGCCCTCTTTCCACAGGTTCCGGCAACTCGGGCGGGAAGAACTCCAGGCTGGCGAACATCTCCTGAAAGATCGATGCGCAAGAGAGCCAGTCGGCCTCCAGTGAGGTCCCAAACCCAAGGCCAACCACCTCCTCACTCACGGCAGTGATCACGTAGCCGTGCAATTGAGCGTCGGCCCACTCCTCGGTCCAACTCACCTCAACACCGACGCCGGGGATTTCGCCGAAGGTCCGGTGCTCGATCTCCCCGATCTCGGACTCCTCTCCCCCGCCTATGCCTTCCAACACACTGTCCAGCAAATCCTCTGCTGTCGCGCCTGACCCCAACGCTAGTTCTACCTCCTCACGACTGACTGTTATGACCGCGAGCGTCGGCCCCTCCGCCGGATCACTGGACGCCAGCGCCCCCTCGCTCTCGGCGAAATAGACACCCCCATCCCCGGCCTCGTGCATCCAATCCGCCGGGTAGAGAATGCTGAAGCCTGCCAGGGGATCAGTATACATGCTCACCTCTGGTTCCGGTGGAGGTTCCTGAGTCGGTGTCAGCGTAGGCACTGCTGTGGGCTCAGGGGTCGGCGTGGCCTCATCCACCGGGGTATGAGTTGGCCCTGGCTGGGGCACAAGCGGGCAGATGCTGCATCCCAGACCTGCCAAGAGCAGCATCAACCCTGCTACTCCGGTCAGCCATAAGGTCCGCCGGCCGGCCATCTATATCCCCTCTCGTCCTCGACCTCTATACCGCCCCCCTCTACGAAGATGAATGGGGGCGTGTTGACGAAGCATTAGTGCCGTAGATTGGTGAAGGCCGCGAAACCCGCGTATGAAGCCTGCTCACCCAACTCCTGCTCAATGCGCAGTAGTTGGTTGTACTTGGCGACGCGGTCGGAGCGGCAGGGCGCGCCGGTCTTGATCTGCCCGGTGTTCAGCGCCACCGCCAGGTCAGCGATGGTCGCATCCTCCGTCTCACCCGAACGATGAGATACGACGACTGTCCAACCAGCCCGCTGCGCCAGTTGCACGGCAGCGATGGCCTCCGTGAGCGTCCCGATTTGATTCACCTTGCACAGGAGCGCGTTGCAGGCTCGCAGGTCAATCGCCTTCTGCACCCGTGCTACATTGGTCACCAGTAAATCATCACCTACGATCTGGACGCGGTCACCCAACCGCTCCATCATCAGCACCCAACTGTCCCAGTCATCCTCGGCCAGACCGTCCTCAATGCTGATGATAGGGTACTTCTCCACCCAGTCGGCGTAGAACGTGACCATCTCCCCACCGGTGAGCGTGCGCCCCTCCTTCTTCAGGACGTATTTGCCATCCTCGAAGAACTCGCTGGCAGCGGGATCGAGCGCGATGCGAATCTGCTCGCCGGGTCTGTAGCCCGCCTTCTCGACGGCCTCCAGGATGACCTCGATGGCTTCTTCGTTCGCCTTGAGGCTGGGCGCGAAGCCTCCCTCGTCCCCGACGCCGGTGGAGTACCCTTTGGCCTTTAGAACAGCCTTGAGCGTGTGGTAGATTTCGCTTCCCCAGCGCAGTGCCTCGGCGAAGGACGATGCACCCACCGGCATGATCATAAACTCCTGCAGGTCAGGGCCGTCTACTGCGTGCTTGCCGCCGTTGAGGATGTTCATCATAGGCACCGGCAGCACGTGGGCGTGCACACCGCCGATGTAGCGGTACAACGGCATCTGGAGCGCGTTGGCCGCCGCGTGGGCCACGGCCAGCGAGGTGCCCAGGATGGCGTTGGCCCCCAGTTTCTCCTTGTTGGGCGTGCCGTCCAGTTCCAGCAGTCGCGCATCAATCCCGGCCTGGTCAGTGGCATCCCAGCCAAACAATTCATCGGCGAGACGAGTGTTGACGTTGGTGACTGCCTGCAGTACGCCCTTGCCGCTGTAGCGGCCCTTGTCACCGTCACGGAGTTCCAGCGCCTCGTGGACGCCGGTGGAGGCTCCAGATGGGACGGCGGCTCGCCCCCATGCTCCCCCTAGCAGGGCTACCTCCACTTCAACCGTGGGATTCCCCCGCGAATCCAGAATCTCGCGGGCAGCAATGGTGTCAATCCCGGTTTCGATCATTATTCCTCCCTCAAAATGAAGTCTGTTCCTTCGTCCAAGCCAAGCCGCTCCCGTACGAAGCGGCGGATATGCTCGGCTCTTTCCAGAGCATGGCGGGCATCCTCATCATCGCAAACCCCTATCTCAACCCCATCCCCTCATACAACCGCTCGAAGTCGAAGTGCTCGGCCAACAGTGCCTCGAACTGCCTCAGTTTGGTCGCCTGGCCCAACCGCGTCTTGCCGAAGACTCGCTCGATGGCCTCTACCGTCTCCATGGTATTCCCACGCACCAAAAGCACTGGCACACCGACTTCCTCGGCCCGGCGCAACACCTCGGGCACAGGCCGCAGATGACCGGTCAGAACCAAACATTTGGTCGCCGTCTCCAGTGCCACCAGTTGCATGTCGGCCCGGTCGCCGCCGGTGATCACCGCTTTGGTCCCGGGTATGCGTCGTATGCGTGGCAGGGCCTGTTCCACGCTCATCGCCCCGACCACCAGATGCTCGATCAGAACATCCCTCTTCTCCGGCAGGACCAGAAACTCGGCTTTCAATACGTCGGCCAGTTCGCCCACGCTGATGGCCTGCAACTGCTGGCGTAGAGGCAGCGCGCACAGCAACGGGATGTCACGCCGCTCCAGGTAAGGGCGGGCGATGTTGACGACGAACCCCATCTCCTCGTCGGGCACTTTGTTGACCATCACCCCCAGCAACCGCTCGCCCAGCCGCAGTTTGGCAACCAGGAGGTCATCCAGCAGTGACATCCGGTCGTGGAAATAGGTCACGGCCAGCGCCGATGCGTTCAACGCTTCCGCCACCACCGGCGTGCCCAATCCCACACTGAATCCCTCCCGCAGCGAGGCCCCGCCCTCAAGCAGCACGATGTCTTTATCCGCGCCGATGCGCCCGAAGGCTGCCTTGACCCGTGCCAGAAGATCAGGGGGCGCTTCGCCGGAGAGTTCCTGCAGCAGCAAGTCCCGCGTCAGCACGACGCCAACCAGGTCACACAGGTCTTCGGACAGCTCAAGCGTGCGTCGCACGAAGTCCGCATCCTCGTCCGCCACCTGGCCGCCGACCTGCCAGGGTTGCGTGCTCAGCGGCTTGAGATAGCCGACCTTGTAGCCATCGGCCTGGAAGCGTCGGCCCAGTCCTAGACAGAGAGCCGTCTTGCCGCTGAAGGCATGCAGGGAAGTTACGTACAGTGCTTTCATCGTCTCCTCCTCACCACAGTAGACTAATTCTCGGTACAAAACGCCCGCAGCCTCCGTCTACCAGCCTACCGAAGTACCAGCCGCATGTCAATCGCTGTCGCCCCGCGTCCCTGTTCGAAGACCATCAGGGGGTTGATGTCCAGTTCCACGATCTCAGGGAAATCCGTGACCAACTGGCTGATCCGCAGCAGCGCATCCACCATCGCCTCGTGGTCGGCCGGAGGCTGGCCGCGGATGCCCTCCAGCAGGGGGTAGGACCTAATCTCGTGGATCATCTCCTCCGCCTCCTGGCGGCTGAAGGGGGCCACGCGAAAAGCGACGTCCTTCAACGCCTCCACGTAGATCCCGCCCAGGCCGAAGGCGACCAACGGCCCGAACTGCGGGTCGCGGCTCATTCCCACCAGCACTTCCCGACCACCCATCACCATCTGCTGCACCAGACAGCCCCAGATGCGAGCGCCCGGCACGTAGCGCCCGGCCCGATAGACGATAAGGTCAAATGCATCCCGCACGTCGTCAGGCGAGCGCACGTTCAGCTTGACGCCTCCTACGTCCGTCTTGTGCAAGATATCGGGCGAGGCGACCTTGAGCCCAACCGGATAGCCCATCTCCTCCGCAATCTCGACCGCTTCCTCGGGTGTCTTGGCCAAACGCGACGGGGGGATGGGGAACCCGTAGGCTTCCAGTACCTCTCGCGCCTCGGCATCACCTATGGATACGCGCCCCTCCGCCCGCACACGGTCGAACAACTCCCGTACAGGTGGCATGCAGACCGTATAAGGCTGCACTTCGAAGATAGGCCGCTCCCGCTCGCACCGGTATGCGCTCATCGCCGCCAGCGCCGCTGCCGCCCGCTCGGGGAAGGGATAGTTGGGCACACCGTACTGCCACAGCACATCTATCCCGGTCTTGATGCGCGCCTCTCCCATAAAGCAAGCCAGGACCGGCTTATCTACTTCTTGGGTCATTCGCCCCACCGCCTCGGCTGTCTTCTCGATCTCCGTCATCGCCTGAGGAGTGACGATCACGATCAGCCCGTCCACATTGGGGTCGGCCAACACCAGATGGGTGGCGTGCTCATACCGGTCGGCCAGTGCATCCCCCAGCACGTCCACCGGGTTGGCCGCGCTCGCCGCGCCCGGCAGATAGGCCTCCAACGCCTCCACCGTCTCGCGGGCCAGGCGCGGGATTTCCAGTCCCGCGTGTTCCAGCGCATCGGTGGCCAGGATGCCCGGCCCGCCGGCATTGGTCACGATGCCGATGCGGTCGCCCTTCAGAAGCGGCTGGTAGGCAAAGGCACGCGCGTAGTCGAAGAGCGCCTCCATCGAGGGTGCACGGATGACGCCCGCCTGCCGGAACGCTGCCTTGTAGGCCGCCTCCGACCCGGCCAGGCTGCCCGTGTGTGACGACACCGCCCGCGAGCCCGATGCGGTCACGCCGGACTTGATCGCCACAACCGGCTTGTGGCGCGTGACCTTTCGTGCCACCTGGATGAACTTTTGCCCATCGGGCAACCCTTCGACGTAGATGAGGATCACCCGCGAGGCAGCATCATCGCCCCATGCCTCCAACAGATCAATCTCACTCACGTCTGCCTTGTTGCCCAGACTGGCGAACTTGGAAAAGCCGAGGCGTCCAGCCATCGCCATATCCAGCACCGCTGTGCCCAGCGCACCCGACTGAGACATAAAAGCGATGGGGCCGCCGGGAGGCATGCCGGCAGCGAAGGTGGCGTTGAGCGGAGTACCAGTGTCAATCACGCCCAGGCAGTTGGGACCGATGAGGCGCAAGTGGTACTTGCGGGCAATCTCCACCAGTTCCATCTCCCGCTCCAACCCCTCGCGTCCAGCCTCGCGGAAACCGGCGCTGATGACCACGACGGCTGGAATTCCTTTCTGCCCGCATTGCTCCAACACAGCCGGCACAAAGCGGTATGGGATGACGATAACCGCCAGATCCACTGGATCGAGGATGTCCAGCACAGAAGGGTAGGCTTTCAAGCCCATGATCTCGTCGGCCTTGGGATTGACCGGGTAGAGGTGACCGGGATAGCCTCCCTCTTTGAGATTGGCCAACACGGCATAGCCCAACTTCTCGGGGTCGCGGGAGGCACCGACGATGGCAACCGATTGGGGACGGAAAAAGGCATCTAGCATGGAGTCCTCACACTCTTGAGCACACCTGCACCGCATTGGGCCAGCGCCAATGGTACACGAAAAGAGGGAATTTGGCAAGCGCCACACCCTCCCGCAGGTTGCGATTGACAGCGTTTGCGGGCTTACATATCCGGTCGAGATGTACTCCTGCACCTAAAGACGCCCAAACCTGCGGGAGGGTGAGTAGACGAATGTTTTTAAGAAAGATTAACCGTCACCCCCCTCGACAAACGCCTATTTTTATGTTACAATTACGTTGCGAGAAGGAGGGAAACAATCTTTCCCCCACCATTTTGCTACTTTTTCCCCCAGAGCACGGCTGATTCCAGATCAGGCCCAAAGTCACGTTACCGGTTCCTCTTCCGAAAGGGTGACCGACAGTGAGTCATGCAAGAAAGAGCGTTTTTGTCGGATTGATGCTCTCGCTGATATTCCTTCTGAGGAGTACGACAGCATGTCGGTGTTCATCGCTACCTGCCAGCAGCACTCTCGCCCCCACCAGAATCTCGAAAAGTACAGGCACGCCCATTGCCTCAACACCGACGATCACCCCAACCCCCAGGCTTTCGCCACCCACTCGTACCCCGGCAATGTCCGCAACGAGCCCACCCACACCCACCCCTACTGCGACTACCCGTGCCACCCCGGTGGGCTCCACACTCACGCCGATACCTGGCACAGCGGCACCCACTGTTACTCCTACCCCCAGCCAACTGCCCACCCCGCAGCCGTCACCAACCCCACTGTCGCCATCACCATCCCCACTGCCGCCATCACCATCACCCACCTCTCCACAGCCGACCGGCACACCGACCGCAGTCGCTCCCACGCCGACGCCGACAACTGCACCCACTTCCCAAGCGCCCTGCATCCCTGCCGTCCAGAGGCCATCCGGCGCGGAGGGCTGGAGAGTCGCTAACGTGTGCATCTTTCTGGAAGAAGAGAACTCGGAGAACCCCTGGCGGGTCTTTGGAGAAGCAACCAATGAGACTGGCGGCAGCCAGGAAGAGGTGGAAGTGAAGGTGACTTTCTTCGCCGCCGATGGTTCAAGCGTGGCGGGTGATGTTGGCTATATCCTTACGGACATAATGCCTGCCGGGACTACGCTTCCTTTCGACATCATGGTTGAAAGCCGCGTCGCGCCAGCGGAGTACAAATTCGACATTAGCAGTATACCAGGCGAAATAACGCCCCAAGACCTGCAGGTGACCAACACTCAATTGACGTACGTGGAGGACGAGCTGGTGGTGACCGGGCAAGTACACAACCCCGGGCCTGATCTCTTCGACCACGCTGAGCTGATCGCCACTCTGTACAACGAGCAGGGAGCAGTGGTAGCAGTGGGGTACGGATCCGTGTGGGCCGAGGACCTGGGAGTCTCCGCGTCGGCTCCGTTCACAATCTCCACCGTGGGACTGTTTCACCTGGCGACCGACTGCGTGGTGGTCGCCTTGGGTTTTTAGCCTGGGCCTGGCAGAGCAACGAGGCTCACACTGTTTCAGCAATCTTACGCCAGGTGTCTGGGCCGGTAGTGGCATAGAGGGAGGTGGTGCTTAAGAGAAAAACTCCTATACACAGACAACCGACTTGTACGTGGATATAGCCTACTTTAGAAATGAGGAGGGATGCAAAATGAGCAAGAAGTTTCTCGCTTTGTGCACTATACTGACGTTACTCGCCATCCTGCCGGCTGCGCTGCCTGCCACGGCCGTCCCTGAGGCCAGGAGCGCCCAGTCGCTCGCCATGTTCCATGCGGCCAAGTTTGACGGCCACTATCGGGTGCCGCACGTGGCGGAGATCGAACGGCTACTGCGAGAAGAGGGAGTTCTCCTGCCTGGTGCCGACGCGGCCGAGGTAGAGGCAGCGGTGCAGGCATTTATGCAGGAGTGGAGCAAGCGCAACCCGGTCACCTCCAACCCGATCAAGTTACAGGAACTGCTGGCGAACGAGCGCCAGGCTGCTCAGGCAGATCACGGGCCGAGGCTGGCAGGGGCGTCAATCGAGTGTTGTGAAGAACCGGAACCAGAAGAAGGGATCAAGATTCTGGCCGTGCCCGTGGAATTCACCGGCTCCGACACCTTCATCTATAGCGCCGACGACCCGGACAACCCGGGCATGTGCATTGACGTGGAGGTGACCACCAGCGGTCCACTGCACAACGAAATCGCCCCTCCCGGCCCCCGGGACAACAACACTATATGGTACGATGACACCTCGCCGGAGCTATACAAGGAACTGTACTTTGGCGTTGGGCCTGACGCTGGCGTGATCGTCCATCATCCCAACCTCGGCGCCGTGGACCTGCGGGGCAACACGATGGCCAACTACTACCTGGAGCAGTCCGAGGGAGCCTTCGTGCCCACAGGCACGACTTATCCCAACTGGCTGCAGTCGGCCCACTCCGAGGGCTGGTACGGCGCCGATAGTTGCGCGACCGGTTCCCATAACGTCCGGGCGCATGACCTCGTCCATGAGGTCGTTGACCTGCTCAACGCCGACGATCCAGACTTCCCGTGGCTGGACTTCGACAGCGACGGGGATGGCATCGTGGACAACTTCACCGTGATCCACGCTGGCATGGGACAGGAAGCCGGGGGTGAGGCTCAGGGAGACTTTTCCATCTGGTCCCACGCATCGGTGCTGGATTGGCCCAGCGGGTACCTGGCCTGCACAGCCGGCTCTGCAGGTTGCCCTGACCGCGACATCCACGTCCGGGAGTACAGCATGGACCCGGAGAACATAGACATCGGCGTCATCGCTGAGGAGTTCGGCCACGCCGCCTTCGGCCTGCCCGACATCTACACCACCGACTACCAACTCTCCGTTGCTAACTGGGCCATCATGGAAGCCGGTTCCTGGAACGGGCCGCTGGGCGGTATGCAGCCAGCGCCCTTCCCCGGCTGGTTCCGCTACATCATCGGCTGGTGGAATCCGGTGGAACTCAACTACGACACTAAGCCCACCACGGTCAAGGTTGGCCAGCACTCGCTGCGGCCCAGGTGCACGGGCGCGCAGCAGGGGATCAAGATCAACCTGCCCGACCAGGAGATCACCGTCCCGAACCCGCTGGACACCGGCCAGGCCTGGTGGTCCGACCTGGGCGACCTGGCGCAGCATACCCTCACCCGCGACTTCGACCTGACGGGAGCCACGGCGCCGGTCTTCTCCTTTGCCAGCTACTGGAGCATCGAGGTAGACTGGGACTACGGCTACGTCGAAGTGTCCGACGACGGTGGCGCGACGTGGACTCTCCTGCAGGACATGGACGGCATCTTCACCGACACCAACCCCAACGGCAACAACAATGGCTGGGGCCTGACCGGCGAAGACACGGGCATTCTCCGCTTCGACCTCTCAGCCTACGCCGGTCAGAATGTCCTGGTACGCCTCCGCTACTCCACAGACATGGCGGTACAGTGGGATGGCTGGTGGGCGGACGACTTCTCCCTGGACGACGGCGCGACCAACCTCTTCTTCGACGACGTTGAAGCCGGGGCTGGCGACTGGACAGCGGATGGCTGGCGGATCATCCCGGTCACGGATATCTACCCCCGCTACTACCTGGTCGAGTGGCGCAACTCGAGCGGCTTCGACGAGGGGCTGCAGTATCCCTACCAGACCGTCTACTTAGACGAGGACGAGTGGGAGGTTGACCGGTCGCCCTACACCGTGCCAGGTATGCTGGTCTGGTACCGCGACGCGGCCTACGCCTTCGACTACACCCTGAGCGACTCCTGGTACGACCCGCCGAGTTGGGGCCCCAAGCACGCACTGATCTTGGTAGACAGCCATCCTTTCCCCTATGGTTGGGATGAGCACTTCTACTCGACCGGCGCACCTGTGCGGTTGAGCGGCCGCGTGCAGCCCGCCGATGCCGCCTTCACGTTGCAGGACACCACGCCCTTCACTATCCGCCTGGGATACGATCCGGCCACAGGCGAGTACGTGGAAGTGCCGCTGGAGACTAAGACCTTCGGGCCACGGCCGGCGGTCAGCCAATTCCACGACTCGGTGGGCTACTATCCCGGCTTCTACTTCATGGGCGATGGCTACCTGTACTGGTGGGATGTTGACGCCAGTGCTGTGGTACCGGCGCAGGGCGACTACACCACCAGGATCACCGACCTCGACTACAACCCACTCTATGGCCTCTACGGCATTGACGTCGGCGGCACCGTGCTCGACTCGGGCAACCCTGGCGACGACGAGGTGCAATTCGGACTGCACCTGGCTGTGGTCGAGCAGGCTCGCAACGGAGAATGGGGCAAGATCAAGGTCTGGAATTCTCCGGCCGTGCTGAAACTGGAAAAGATGGCGAACAGGCGCACCTCACCTCCCGGCGGGCTCGTGAGATACAGCCTCGTGGTGAGAAACCTGACTCCCACTTACCAGTCTTTCGTAATAGACGATCCGATCCCCGAGCACACCACCTTCGTCTACAGCAGCGACTGGCGCTACGATCCTGATTCGAACAGCATTCACTGGGAGGGGAAGATCCGCCCCTACTGGATGCGGCACACTGAGTTCTGGGTGCGAGTGGACCGTGACACGCCCGTCGGTACGATCATCACCAACGAAGCCTATCTGTCGGATGACGCCGTTGGCGGCAGTGCCTCTCTCGCTATCGAGGTTGTAGAGTAGAGCGTCACTAGCGGCGCTAAGCCATAGCAGAGACAATATCCGCTTGGTACAGGCTTCAACACAGAGAGGCCATCGGGGCTGAGACCCCGATGGCCTCTCCTCTGCTTTCCACAACCTCCCACTGTCCTGTGACCGCCATTCGCTATGGCGGTGGCCACCAATTAAGGCAACCGCCGGCAAAAGACCACAGTTTGATCGCTGGCATGATACTCATACGTGCGCCCTGCAGCGCCCAGCAGGATGCTTTCACCCGACACGATAGCCGGAGACTCATCCCTGGAGATTCTCTCTTTCGTCGCCCGGCAGTAGAACGCATCGGCTGAAAACTCCTGACGCAAGACTGCGACGACGGTTATACTGTCAACAGGTATCCCCAGTCTTCGACCCAAATCCTCCTTCGCCAACTCGACGGTCTCAGTTGACGCACCGCCCAGAACAGGCTGTCCTTCGTGCGGCTCGCAGCAGACCACCCGTCGCTGGGCATCGCTGTGATACTCGTAGGCCTCGCCCGCCGCCTCCAGCACAATACGATACCCAGGCGTGATCACCTGCGCGTACACCTTCCCCGGCTCCGGGCAACCCAGGCTGACATCCGGCCACTCGACCGCTTTCGATTCCACCAGGTCAATCTGGTCCACCTCGATGGAAAGCCGTCTGGCCAGGTCTTCCTTGGCTTGCATCACCAGCCCCTGCAAGGCCGGATTAGAAGGGGTGGGAATAGCAGAACTAACTGCCACAGTTTCCTCCTGTATACCTTGTGTAAGGGAGATAGGGACAACGGTCCACAGTGGCGCAGGCGTGCCCGCCGGCTCGACCACAGGTGTTGAAGTCACTACCTCACCAACCGGCGCGCCCGGGGATGACGCGGAGACAGTTCCCACTGAAGGCGGAGGAGGTACTGCCTGGCTGCAAGCAACCAGGCCCGCGGCCATCAACCAGCCGCCCAAGAGCCAAATCCACTTGCGTTTCATGTTTACCTCCTTAACACAACTATGCCAGTTGATCTCTCTGGCATCCACCAGTGATCCTTCCCCAATGTCGAAATAGCCCATCTGTTAGACGCGCCGGGCTGTTCAAAAGTTCCCTCTGTGAAGAGAAATCTGCACATCACTCTCCTCGCCACTCGCCAGATAAAGCGGTAGGTACAGCACGCACCCCTGCCCAAAGGTGTACTCGCCCAACCGCTGGATACAGGTGCTCAGCCGGTTCACCTCCGGCTGGCGCTGCCGCGCCGGGCAGACCACGCGCTGCCAGCGATCGCCCTCTGTCAGGCGGTACAGACCCAGGAAGTCCTCGTCCAGTCCCACCACGTCCGAGTCCGTGTACTGCCAGGTGACGGTAATCGGAAGAAGGGGGATCAACGACACCGGCTGCCCGCCCTGGTAGGCGGCCAGTGTAAAGG
This sequence comes from Anaerolineae bacterium, assembly GCA_034430655.1. Classification (GTDB taxonomy): domain Bacteria; phylum Chloroflexota; class Anaerolineae; order B4-G1; family B4-G1; genus JAUWNP01. The sequence goes on along the minus strand of DAOUEC010000280.1, from coordinate 30,266 downwards.
CAGTGACGCCAATCAGGGGGCCGGGCGGCAGCTCTGACGTCACTCGTGGCGTAAAACGTATCTCAGTAGGTGTCGTCACCGTCCCGGCAGGGAACAGGAACGCCAGGTGGCCGCCGGTCGAGGTCAGCACAGCAGCCACATCGGGCTGCAGCGTGGTCGTGACGACGACGGGAATCGTCACCTCGACCTGGTTGTTGCCCTCATCTTGTTCATCCACAGCGCCGTCGCTATCCACCTCCAGCGCCAGGCGGTATACATCATCGTCCGAAGCAGACAAGGCCAGTTCCTCTGCAATAGTCACCTGAGCGCCCGAGCCGAGGGCCGGGATAGCAAAGCGCTGAGCGGGCAGGAGCAGAGCACCCTGGGTGTCGCTCAGGTAGAGTGTGCCCGAAACAGGCGGCGCAGGCCACAATCCCCCGTTGGCCATCGTCAAGGTGACACTCAGCACACCGCTCAGGGTTCCCGGTGGCTGTATGCTCCAGGCTGTTGCCGAGATCAGAAGATCGGGCCGGGCGTCCACGGTGGTGGTTATCGTCGTGGTCATCGTGTTGTTCCACGCGCGCGGGTCGTTGACAGTGTAGTCGGGGTCTGCTACGATGAAGAGAGACAGGTCAAAATCGTACCTGCCAGGTTGGGTCAAGACAATTGACGCGACTGGGAACGATGTGACATTCACTGTGTAGCGGGCTGGCAACGTAATTGTATTGGTAAGCAAGCAAGGGAGATAGGTGACAATGGGGACATTGTTGGCGGGAAGTTTGCCCAAATTGGTGATAGGCACTAGTATGGGCAGAGTTGCTGAAGTGACTTCATATGGGACAGCAGGCACAAGGTTTTGTAACAGGGAGGTATCTAGAGTCGCACTTGGATAGACCGCCAGGTCAGTGTAGAGCGTATCACTGAGAGCAGCAGTATAGTCGGCATAAGCCTGCCCCATCGGGGAGATCTGCCTGGAGCCACTGTGAAACAGATAGCCGTTGTACTGCTGGTCGTCGGAAAGGCTATACCAGGCCCAGGCCTGTACCAACCGGTAGTCGTCGGCCGGATAGCCGACGTCGAGATCCGTCTCGTAAAGGAATAGATCGAAGGTCTGGGTCATAAAATGGCTGACCCGCTGGGGGGTGAATTGGGGGGCAAACCACTCTGGCCAGAGGACGCCGTATTCGGACACGACCAACGGCCTGTCCTGGTAACCTTTTTCCTTCATCCAGCCCCGCATCGCCCTCATGTTGTCCCGAAATATGTCAATGTTATCGCCATCGTTCACAGCATAATCCATGGCACAACTGGGGTCCACCCCCGGAGGCGTGCTGGCCCCCCAGGAGCCATATACCTCGCGCAGGATGAAGGCGTGGACGTTCCACACGTCCACCGGCATCGGTTCACCATAGGTCTGCTGATACGTGTCCCACACAATGTCCAGATATTCCAGCCGGCATGGGGTGGGCTGGACAATACCGCCATTGGCGATGAGAGCAGTGGGGTCAAGTCCCTTGATGTAGGTATAGAAGTCGTGATAGACGTGGGCGTAGACGCCGGGGTAGATAGGGTCGCCCTGGTAAAGGGAATCCGGCTCGTTGCTCATGAACCACAGGGAGCCCGGATGCGCGGCAGCGATCTGGGCAATGACCTCCCGACTGGGGTTCACCGTGACCTGCGCCGGGTCGTAGGGGTCGGAGCCGGCGTGGAAGCGGATCAATTGCACGTAGGTCAGGCCGTCGGGATGGGCTGGGCTGAGGCTGGCGGTCCAGTTGCTATACCACCCGGCGTGGAGCAGCGCGACGTCGTAGCCGGTCAGTGCGCCGCTATCGAAGCCAAAGCGATCACGGGGGTTGGGATAAGGGGGCAGGAAGTGATGACCGGAGTGCAGGGTGCGCAATGGAACGGTCGGCGCGGCCTGTGAGGCGATGATGCTGACCGCCAGCGAGAGCAACAGGCCCGAGGCCAGGGGTAAAGCCAGTTTTTTCATGCGAATCTCTCTCTCACAATGTCCTTCCGCAGATAGGCTGTATCATACCAGAACGCAGGCAAAGCGCAAGGGTTCCAGATCAACCGTCCTGAACGACCATACCTGGAGGAGTTAAGCGTCTATTTCGCCAGCGGAGAAAGCAAAGAGCCACTGGCGGGTCGCCCCAGTGGCTCTTCGATCTTGCACCCACTGCCGTTTGGCGTTGAGGTTACGGGGAACTCCTGTAGACGATTGGTAGATGGATCTGGAAACCGACGGCGACATCAACTTCACCGATGGCCTTGTGGCCATAGCTGTCCGTGACCTCAACCCTCGCCTGAAAGACACCGAACCGGCCGTAGACATGACCGGCCTCTGGACCGGCGCTCACTACGAAGGGCGAGCCATCGCCGAAGTCCCAGCGATACTGCGCCGCCTCCGGTTGCCCAGGCAACAACAACGTACCTGAGGTATTCGTCAGGACAGGGCTTGCCGTCAGCCTGACCAACTGGTATGGGCTGGTGACGGTACCCGAAACCGAGATGGTCACAGTCGGTTCGGCGGTGAGATAGTGGAGCAGGTAGTTCATGAACTGCGGCCGCGTGGTGCAGCCGGTGTCGTCGCGGATGCCCTCAAAGCCGAACGCCAGATAGGCTGTGCGGCCGGAGAAGATCGGTTCCGGTTCCTCCAGCGTAGGCTCCGCAGCGCGGGTCAGGCCGGCGTACCCTTCCCTCTGTGGCAACCCTCCGATGACCATCAAGAACGGCTCAGCGGGGACAGGGCGCGTGTCAGGAGACGGAGGTTCTCCGTAGACGCTGATCTCGTCCACATAGAACTGGTTACCGGCACCATTCAGCAGCGTAGGGGTTGTTGGGACGCTCAGGTCCAACACGGTCCCGGTGGCAAAGCTGCCCGGCAGGCCGCTGATGCTGGGACTGGGTGGGAGGCTGCCGGGACCACCGCCAAAGATGTCGTCCTGCTCGTAGTTAGCGCCCAGGAAGGAGTTGTAGAGGCCCGTAGGCGCATCACCCGGGTCAGTGGAGCCAGTCGCCGAGGCCAGGTCCTGCCCGGTGGCCAGCAACCGGCCGCCGCCTCGGAGGTACTGCGATAAGATATCCTGGTCCCACTCGGAGGGAGGCGTGGACACAGTAAAGGTGCCATCCGGCTGGTAGTTGTCGCCCGTGTACCAGATGACCGCCTCGTATTGCTGCAACGTGGCTAGGTCGGGGAACATCGGGTCGCTGGCAAAGTGGAGATCGGCATTGTAATAGTCATAGCCGATGCACAGAGACTCCAGGGCAGTGGTGTAGTACCCGGTGTAGTCCGGGTAGCCCACCAGGTCGCTGAAGTCATTGTCAATCAGCAGCACCAGGTTGGCGGCCAAGGGCAGCCGCACCCACGCCCAGAAGGGGATGTGCAGGTCTGGGCCAACCAGGTTGATCTGGCCTTCATAGTCGCCGAGGTCGGCGTTGGGAGCCACCTCCAGTGTAACCACGAAGGAATCAGACCCAGCGGCGGCGATGTTGAGCGCCGTCGGGTTGACAGTCACGGTGAACATGTTGGTGTGAGTCACAGTGCCTGTCTTGCTGACGACGATGCTGGCGCTCACACCCGCAGTTACCACGTTGGTAGCGTTGACGGTCATCGAACTGCTATCGCCGGCATACATCTCACCAAAGCTCAGGCTAGGCCTGTCGAAGGTCAGGCCAGGGTCGCCAGCCTTGCCCAGGTCAATGCGGCCTGCGCCACGATCAAGGACCCCCACTTCGCTGCCGTCGTAGTCCGCCAGGTCGGTCTCGGCCGTGCTCATCAGGGCCGACTTGATTTGCGCCGGCGTCCAGTCGGGGTGCAATTGCTTGAGCACCGCTGCAGAACCGGCGACGTGCGGCGCAGACATGCTGGTGCCGCTCACCGCGCCAAAACCGGCGTGGCGCGCCACGCCAGTGCCCGAGCCGTACCCGGCCGAGAAGATGTTTACCCCGGGCGCAACTACATCGGGGGCGATCATGTGCCGGATGGACGGACCGCGCGAGGTGAAACTAGCCAACCGGTCTGGGACGTTGCCTATCTGCCGGGGCGAGAAGTCGAGCTGCCCCTCGGCCGTGGTCGGGTGGTCGGCGATCCACTGCACAGTGTCTTCGCCGTTCGTCTGGCCAATGAAACCACCGGCGATGGTAAAGGTGTCTGCTTCGTGGCTGCCTCCCGACATGTTGATCAGGTCATCCCCAGCGTTGTTGTAGACAATCGCGCCGATTGCCCCGGCCTGCTGCGCGTTCCACAGCTTGTCGCTGAAGCAGCAGCCGCCGCGGCTGACAAGAGCGATTGTGCCCGACAGGGCCATGGTGGGGCTGATTGTCTCGCCATCGCACAGGGTGTTGGTGCCACCCACAGTCACGTCAGCGACATCTACCAAGGCATCCGGGCCTACAGTCTGCATACTGAAGTCCGGGCAGAAGAGACAGCTGCCCATTGCCATCTGGGTCAAAGTAACGGGCACAGTCGGCGGCGCAGTCACGTCAAAGAAGCCCGAGGCGATGGTGCCATCGGTAGTGCTGGCACCCACGAGGATGTTCTTGTCCGAGGGGTGGTCAACGGTGTAGGGGTAAGGGCCGCTGTTGCCGGCGGAGAAAACGACCACTACTCCGGCGTCCCAGGCCGCGTCATAAGCCTCGTCGAGCGCGGTAGGAAATGCACTTGACGAGTGTTCGCCCCAACTGTTATTGACCACATCGGCACCGTCAACCACCGCGTCTTCGATCGCGGCGACGAGCTCGGGATCAAAAGCGCTGCCTGAGAAGGGGCCGGCGCTGGGGTAAAAGACCTTGTAGCTCATAAGGTAGGCGGCCGGCGCCACGCCGCTGATGGTGTAGGTGAGGTCGCCGGTCCGCCCCACCGTGCCGGGCACACAGGCCATCGAACCCGAAGTGTGCGTGCCGTGGCTACTGCCGTTGGTGCCAGGTAGCACGCCCTCATCCCCAGGTGTGGGTGGGTCGTCGGCGCGATAGTAAGCCCGCGCCACGATCACCTTCTCGGTGGTCACACTGGTATCGCCCTTGGGATAGCCTGATGGATAGGTGTAGCCGGTGGGGTCGAAGCAGTCATTGTCGACATAGATGCCAGTGTCGATCGAGGCGATCTTGATGCCTTTCCCGGCCTCGCTCTGACCACCGACCATCCCCCACAATATGGGCGCATCAATCAGGGGCAGGCTGGCGTACATATCGGGGTAGTAGGCATGCTCACGAAACACCGCCTTCACCCGCGGCAGACGGGACAGCCAGCGGTCGGCCTGCTCGTCCGCCTCAGGCAGACTCACCGCCAGGCCATTAAAGACGACCTGATAGGTGCGCTCGACAGAAGCGCTGGGCACAACCTGCTGCACCGCTGCAGCGACCTTGGCCTGTTCAGCCTCCAGATAGGCAATGTAGGTTTGTGCGTCGGGCGTGTTCACGTCCAGGCGACGGGCACCCGTGACACTGGTGGCCGTAGCACGGAGGCCCACGATCCCGCCAGTATACTGGGCTAGAGGCGGGTCTGCCAGTTGAACGATCCACCGCTTGGCCGGTACCGTCGCGGGCGCATCACCGTCGGTCTGTGGCTGCATATACTCAGGTGCCGTGCCAGCCTCCGGTAGAGCCGGTCGAGTTACCTGCTCCATCACGGGAGTCGCCTGCACGAGGGGGATCGTCACGCTGAGCACGATCAGCGCGGTCATCGCCCTCCATAAGGTTCTGCGTATCATCTATTTCCTCCTTTTCGCGAATTGAACGTCGGGATAAATCGTCCTACGGAAGGACAGCGTGGCTCAGATACACATCACCTCCTTTCGCTCGCGATGTTGGCACGTACCAGAAGCCGGTCAAGTGAAACAGCAACAGTCGGTGTCACAGATCACCGACCGTCCGTACCAGCCGAACAATGTCAATGGAAGGTAGGAAGCGGTTGACCAAACGATGTGGCAATAAATCACAGAGGATACAACCATCAGCACCTATTCCTGAGAAGCAGAGTGTCACGAGAAATCAGGATGGTTAAGCGCTCATAGTATAGCATATCTCGCGCCACTCGTCAATTTCGGTAACCTTTATTCGTGAGGCAACGCGTCCCGCGTCCCGCCCGTGTGGATGCCACCATAAGCAGCAGCACAGCGCGAACGTGCCTACACTTCCCCAGGCACGCCCCCGGGGAGACATACCGTTGGAATTCTACAACAGGGCAGATCAGCCCTGTATTACCAGCCGCGACTCAAGAGTTGCGCATAACCAGGGACAGGTAAATGTGAACAGGGTTGAGGACCGTGGTGAAGCATTGCGGATGCTGGACGCCGCCCCAACTGAGATAGGCGCAGTTCGTCACCGGCTGCCGGGCTCCCGCCGTCGCCGTGACAGCAAAGGTGGTGGTGATACGGTCGCCGCTATCGAGGTCTTTCTGCCACATCCGGTCCAGATTATCACAGCTCAGGGTCCTGCCGCCGTAGATGTAAGTACAACTGCCAGCAACGAACTGGACTCCGCTGGGCAAGGTGTCCGAAAGAACGACATCCTGCACCTCTTCCCCCGTGTTCACCGCGACGATCGTGTACCATATCTCGTCCTGGTTCTCAGCAAACAGCGGGCCGGTCTTGTAGGAGGAAGCGAAGTCAGGTATAAACTTCGCCACTCTCGTTGTGAAGCACATTTGCTCCGGGACGCCACCCCAATCGAGATAGGCGCAGTTCTCCAGCGGGTATTGCAGGGTTCCCGCCGTCACCGTAACAGCGAAGGTAGTGGTGATGCAATCGCCGGTGGCGAAATTCTCCTGCCACATCCGGTCCAGATCACCACAATCCCAGACCCTGCCGTCGCAGGCGTAGGTGCAACTGCCAGGAACGAACTTGACTCCACCAGGCAAAGTGTCCGAAAGGACGACGTTCTGCACCGTGCCCCCAGTGTTCACCGCGACGATGGTATAGGTGATCACGTCGTCTGTCCTGGCATAACGCGGACCAGTCTTGTAGGACAGGCTGAAGTCAGGTGGCAGGGTCCCCACGGTCGTAGTAAAGACCATCTCCTTCTGGTCGCCGTTCCAACTGAGATAGGCGCGGTTGACCAGTGGCCACTGTGCTGTGCCTGCTGTCACCCAGACGGCGAGAGTAGTGGTGACACGGTCGCCGCTAGCGAAGTTTCTCTGCCACATCCGGTCCAGGCCACCACAGTCCCAGGTCTGGCCGTCGCAGGTGTAGGTACAACTGCCAGGAATGGGCTGGACTCCAGTGGGCAGGGTATCCGAGAGGGCAACGTTCTGCACAGGGCCCCCGGTGTTGACTGCGACGATAGTGTAGTAAATCATGTCATTCTGGTCGGCATACTGCGGGCCGGTCTTGTAGGAAGAATCGAAGTTGGGCGGTGCCTGGGCAGTGACGGCAACCAACGCCAGCAACAATCCAACCGCAGCCGCCAGCACGGTGAGCCCGACTCTTCTCGCGGCCGGGATACGAGGACGACAAGTAACTCTTTTCATCGAGAACCTCCTCACAAGTATGGCGCTGCCATACTCAGAGCTATCTGGGACACCACAAGAGAAACCTACGACAAGGAACCCCGGGCATCACCCCCTTTCGTTCGATCTTGCACGCGCTAGAGGTCAACCAGGTAGATGAGGGTCGGCGCACAACATCCCGTTGCCGAGCATGGAGAAATCAGCAATGATGAGGCATTCATAATGTAACACATTTCGTGCCGCTTGTCAATTGCTTCTGCTCGAAAACCGGCCTGAGAAAGCACCCACACACTGAATACTAAGGGTGGGCCCTCGGTTCTCGTCGAGACAACCGTTTGACGCCACCCTTGCCACGTGTTACAATATCAAGCGAGTCAGCGAGTCGGCGAGTCGGCGAACCAGCGAGTGCGAATGGACGAATGAACGGGAAACAGCCTTACACACGGGTCATCGTCGCCCTCAGCGGCGGCGTAGACAGCGCTGTCGCTGCCGCGCTCCTGGTAGAGCAAGGGGACGAGGTCATCGGCGCAATGCTGCGATTGTGGGCTGAGCGTGGGCCGGGCGATGCTCGCGCCAACCGCTGCTGCACACAAGAGGCGATAGACCGCGCCCGTCGCGTCGCCGACCGGCTCGACATCCCCTTTTACCTCATCAACGCCGAGGCCGCCTTCAAAGACCAGGTGGTGGATTACTTCGTCGCCGAGTACGGTGCCGGCCGCACCCCTAATCCGTGCGTTCCCTGCAATCGCACCATCCGCTTCGGCCTGCTCCTGAACCGGGCTCTGGCGCTGGGTGCGGCGTTCCTGGCCACGGGCCACTACGCCCGCGTGCGCCACGTCGAAGACCATCACCAACTTCTCCGCGGGCAGGACCCCCACAAGGATCAATCCTACTTCCTGTACGCACTGACCCAGGAACAGTTAGCCCACGTCCTTTTCCCCCTGGGCGAGTTGACCAAGGAAGAAGTGCGTGCCATCGCCCGCCAGCATGGCCTGCCTGTGGCGGAACAGCCCGAAAGTCAGGATATCTGCTTTCTAGCCGATGGCGACTACCGCCGTTTTCTGGCCCACCAGGCCCCTCACCTGTTCCGGCCCGGCCCCATCCGCGACACTTCCGGGCACGTGCTGGGCCAGCATCAGGGATTGCCGGCCTACACCATCGGCCAGCGCAAGGGGCTAGGGATCGCGGCGGCAGAGCCGCTGTATGTGCTCGCGATCGAACCGGCCGAAAACGCACTCATCGTCGGGCCAGCGGAGGAACTGGGCCAGGATGAATGTCTGGTTGCAGGGATGCACTACATCAGCGGAGAGACGCCCATGGCCACTTCCCGTGCCACGGCGCAGACCCGCTATCGGGCGCGGCTGGTTCCCGTCACAGTGACCCCGCTGCCCGACAAGAGAGCCCACGTCCGCTTTGCCTCACCTCAGCGCGACGTCACGCCAGGTCAGTTTCTGGTATTGTACGATGGCGAAGTTGTGTTGGGTGGCGGGGTCATTTGTAAAGCCCAGGAATCTATGCTATAATAGTTTCAACATGGAAGCCCAGGCCCATCCTGTACATGCAACGGAACCTACCCCGTCGTTGGAACCAGAAACGCTGGCAGCCGTTGAACCATCCACTGAACCATCGCCCGCAGAACTACGAGCGCGACGACTGCTTATCACGGGCCTGGTCGTGGCCGGCCTGTTACTGCTGGGCCTAGTCGTGCTGCTGGTGTTCCTTTCGATAGATGCCTATCAGGCCGCGTACACCGGTGCAGGCTCAAGCCCTGGGTCAGTTGTGGTCGGGTTGCTCAGGGATGCGGCCATCATATTCGTCGCGTTCGAAATGTTGATCATCGGCGTGCTTCTGATCATCCTGATGCTGCAGGTGCAGTCGCTGGTCGTGCTGCTGCGAGACGAGATCAAGCCGATGCTGGAGGCTGCCAACGAGACTCTGGCGACTGTACGTGGTACGACTCAGTTCGTCAGCCACAACGTCGTCTCACCAGTGGTGAAGTGGTCGGGCTACCTGGCCGGGTTACGGCGCATCGTGCGAGAAATTAGCGGGCTGCACGAGAGCGGAGAATAATAGAGAAACAGACAGTGTGAGTAAGAATCATTCGAGGAGGTAGAAATGAGCAACAACAATGGCGGCAGTGAAATTGGGGCCTTCTTCGCCGGCTTCTTGGTGGGCGGGCTTGTAGGCGCAGCGGTCGCCCTCATCCTGGCCCCACAATCTGGAGTAGAAACCCGCGAGCAGATTCGGCAGAAGAGCATCGAACTGCAAGGTAAGGCCGAGGATACCCTGGGCGATGCCCGGGCCAAGGCCGAGGCCGTGGCCGCTGACATCAAACGCCGCGCCGAGGAACTCCAGATTCAGAGCAGGACTATCCTGGAGGAAGGCCAGAAGCAAGTGGCAGAGGCAATTGAGGAAACGAAAAAGGCCGCTGCCGCCGCGGTGGGCAAAGAGGCAGAGCCTGAAGTCACCGAGGCCGCATAACATAAATGCGCTAGGCCGAAGGGCAAGGACAGTTAGCCCGCGCTCCTGGTGATAAAGCAACGCAAGGGCACAACGTGTGTCCCAGGAACCCAGTTGCACCAATCACGAGCACAGGTGCACTCATCGTCGCAGTCTGGGCTTGGGAGAGTGATGATGACCCCACCTACCCCGTACCAGGGATCGGCAGCCCCAGTTCGGCCATGCGGGTCACCAGAGCGTAGGAAGGAACCTGCAAACGGACGCTCATCTGCTCAACAGAGAGGCCCAGTTCGACCAGCCCCCGCACCCAGAGCGATGGCATCAACAGGCAGCGAGCAAAAAACTTCACGTCGGCATAGGAAACGGACGAGGGGACATCCACACCCAATGCTCTCCCATCTGCCACAATTCGGACAATCTCACGATATAGCAGACGAGCCATTGCCAGGCGCGGTTCGTAACGGTAGAGCCCATGCTCTATGATAGTGGAAATCTGGCTTGGATCAACTCCAGCCAGCCCAGCCGGTGGCTTTTGCAACATCCGCTCAATCGGCACTGGGGGCTCGGTCACGTTGTAGTACTGCAACAGAGCCTCGGCCAAACGGGCCAAGGCCGACCGGGTGGCCTCGGCTCCTCCGACTTCTTCGCTCATCGCCCTCCTTTACAAAGTTCACACACCAGGTACCCCAGGCAGGACTCGAACCTGCAACCATCGGATTAGAAGTCCGGCGCTCTATCCCATTGAGCTACTGGGGCATGGCAACGATATTCTAACCGAATGGCACCCCCTTGTCAAGCCTCACCCAGTCCACTCAGTCCCCCGCTGGCAACGAACGCCGCAAACGCCGCCAGGTCGGGAAAGATGTGCTCAGAGAGAGAATGCACGACCCAGTTGTCCGCCAGCGGGGAGATAGTGTATATACGCACCCCACCCTGGTAGGCACTCCACATCTCAAGAGCCGTGCCCATACTTGCCGATGGGACGTATGCCACCAGCACATCCACCTGACCAGCCAATCCGACCAGTTCCAGCAATGTCTGCCTGGCCTGCTCCGAGCTGTAACTTACGCTATCTGGATGCAGTTCGAGGGGATCCAACACCTCGACCCCAGAGACGTGACGTCGCACGATCTGAGCGACCTCGCGGCGATAGTCCTGACCCTCTATTCTCCCATCACTGCGAGAGCCCTGCATAATGCCAGCAATGAACACACGCACAACAGCCTCCTTACCAATGTTTCACAGTGGGTGAATAACAACGCCGCGACGACTGTCGCGGCGTGAGCGTCATAGCCTCAAGCGTGGCTAACCTTTCTGTACCGGCCGGATCCCCTTGTACACCCGTCGTCCCGCCAGCGTGCGCAGAATCCTCTCCGGCGGACGGCCAATGATGCTGCCCAGTTCCCCGCACGTCAATGGCATATTGCCATTTGCCAGAAACACACGGAAAACCGCATCTACCAGCGACAAGTGCGCGTTGATATAGCCAGGCTGCTTGCTACAATGAACCTGCAACACGTGCTGCAGCCCATCCACCCGCGTCACTTCACCCGTTTTCTCATCCACCCAGTCAACCTTCTCCGTATCGAAGTGTTCGCTAAAAACAGCCCAATGCTCCTGGCAAAGGTGGGTGCACAATTCCACGCCGAGGTGCAGCTCTTGCCGCTCCCACCATCCATAGTCAATGTGAAACGGCGTGCCAAGCGTAGGCTTGACCAGCACTGGCAGCGAAGGAGGCACAATAATCCTACTCATCGGCAGACCTAATTCCACTGGAACCCGTATGTAAGACCCAGTAATTGTCGCCCACTGGCGCGTACACATCACTGGTGACCAGTTCCGCCAGCAGTGGCCCAGGCGGTGTGCGCATCGCAATGTTGACCGCGTTGCAAAGCGTAGCCGCGTGGACAGCGCCCTGAGGGCTCAGTTTGGCCAGTTCGGGGAAGATTGCGGCAATCAACTGGCTCAGCGGAAGCCTCTGCTCGTGTGCACGTGCCCACACCGTGTCCATCACTTCGGGATCTTCCCCTGCCACAATGATCAACTCGTCGTGCTCGCAAGTGATAAGCATCTTGCGCATCTCAAAGGTCAGCCGACCTTCCACCGGCAACGCGACCCATACCCACTCCCGCCTGGGACGGTGGCTACGCCGTCGAATTGCGACCGTCCCCGATTTCTCACCCCGTGCCAATTCCAGGTAGGCTCCTGTGGTCACAGCGTGCGTCCTGTACCATTCCTCCAGGCCGTAAACATAGCGCCCTTCGCGCACAACCCAACCCGGCATCTCCGCGCCCGTCTCGCTATCCACAAAGGTGAAACGAATATGCTGTGTACGGCCGGTCGGAAATACACGCGCCAGTCGACTCGAAAGTGGCAGAGTGCCAGCCCTCCAGTGTGGATAGGTCAGCACGATCGTTACTGGCTCAGGCACCTCGGCTGGGCTGTCCAGATTCGACCACTCATCGTCCAACTCCAGCTCCAATGCCAGCATCTCACTGGTCAGCGGCGCAGGGTTGTAATCCAGAGGCTCATACTTTAGCCAGGGGGGAATCGATTGCACGCCTTCAGGTTCCAGGCGACGCAAGAACCAAAGCACTTCGCCCGCTGGCCCCACCTCGTCGAAACGCTCATCCTCCTGAAGCGCGTAGTTCAGCGAGAAGATGCGTAACTGAGTGGTAATCTCCTCCGGCAACTCCAGATCACCCAACAGCGCGTCCGTTGGCAGCGGGTCACCTCCTGCCATATCGAGCACAGCCTCCGCCAGGTTCAGGTGGCCAACGTTCACCTCCACCAACAGGTCCCTACGGAACCACTCGCCAGCCAAACAGACGAAATCAGGCTCGGCTTCAAGACGCTTCTCCAGCACCGCGCCAACCTGCGGCCCGTACAGCACGGCCAGTTCCTCTGGAGAACGCAATTCGGCACCACCTGCCCTGCCAGCCTGCCCTTCAAGGTTGAGCGGATGATCGGCCACCAATTCGGACGCAAACTCACGCCGCTCGCCTTCCCCGAACTCCACCTGGATGACCTGGAATGAAGTATATTCGGGGTTGTGTCCAGGCCGCACGCCGACGACTTTCCCCACCCGATAGCCCAGCGCCGGAAAGACCACCCGCTCACCCACTTCGTAACTGCGCTTGGGCTGATATAGGGTGCCTTCAGACAGCGCGCGCTCTATGAGTGCTTCTTCCTCCCGGCAGCGGTGCAAGACCAACGCTCGGCCTAATTCCTCTGCCGAGCGCGGCAACTCGTCCTCGACGAGTAACGTGCTAAGATATTGGAGATCGTCAGGAGTAACCGTGAATTCGTCCCCCCAATAAGCAGGGGGCTGAGTCTTCCTCTGAATCAAGATCGCGTCTCCCGAATACGAATCACCATAGGGATACCGGCAGGATTATACCAGGCTTGCGCCAGTTTGACAAATGCGCCCATTTGAGGCACACTGGGAACGAGATCAAGGAGGCTAGAGATGCAAAGCAAGCCACCACGCCATCCTGGACTGACTACAGTTCACATCACGCAGGGGCTTCTGAGGGCTCAGGTTATCAAAACCAAGTTGGAAGACGCGGGCATTCCCGTGCTGCTGGACTACGAGAGCGTAGGGCCAGTCATAGGCATCACAGTGGACGGCTTGGGGGAGGTGCGCATCCAGGTGCCAACCAGGTACGCCGATGAGGCACAGACACTCATAAAAGAGCGATGACTTCTACGACGCCGGTGCTCTTGGCTGACCGCTAACCGCCAATCGCCAACTACTCGGGCCAGAGATAGAATCCCTCCAGCCACTGCAGGCCATTCACGCTGGTCCCACCAACCCATACTTCCCAATGAAGATGGGCGCCGGTGGAGAGACCAGTGTTACCCACGCGACCAATCAGGGCTCCCTGCTCTACCTCCTGTCCAACCTGCACCTCGATGGATGAGAGGTGCCCATAGCCCGTCAACACGCCCCAACCGTGGTCTATCACGATCATGTTGCCATATAAAGCCAACGGCTCAGCCAGTAAGACAGTGCCTGCGGCAGAGGCATGCACCGGCGTCCCCCGTGGTGCCCGGAAGTCCACGCCGGAATGATAACCGGTGTACGGACCGCCATTGTAAGAGCGATGGGAGCCAAAGTATGCTGAAATCGCTCCCGCGCACGGGCGTTGAAAGAGCCCCGTCCAACGCCGCTCCGAAGTAAAAGTGTGGCGCACTGCATCAAGACGCTCGCGATCTCTGGCGAAAACAGCCGGATCGAGCAGGCTGGTGCGGCTGGCGGGTAGATCAATGCGCTCGTAGCCGAAGCGCCCACCCTCCACCACAACCCCTGTGGTAATCGCTGTGCTCTGCCCGCGATCATTCACGGCTCTCAACTCCAGTTCGTACAGGCCCGGCTCGGTCAGGACGAGCACGCCCACCAGCCCATAGTACACACCCTCTTCCTCGGCAAAGCGCACCTCCTGTCCAAACAACTTGCCCTCCAGCGTGACGGGTTCTGTTGCATGCACCGCGACGACCATTGTCGTCCCCTGAGTCACCGGCAGCGGCTGCACCTCAACGGAGACGAAAGGCATAGGCAGCAGGTCAGGCCCTTCGCCAGGGACCACGAGTTCCTGCCCCGGGTAGACCAGCGCCGGGTTTGCAACGTGGCTGATAGCCGCCAACGCCCAGGGCGAGACGCCGTAGCGCAGCGCGATGCGCAGCAGCGTGTCGTCGGAGCGCACGACATAGACCACACCTCCGCCTGTCAGCGGACGGCCAGCCACCTCCTCGCTGGTGGGCACATCGAATGCCGGCACCTGGATGACCTGCCCCACATAGATGACATCAGGAGAGAGCAAGCCGTTGACCCGGACAAGCGTCTGCCAAGTGGCATGGTAGTACCGGGCGATGGAGGCCAACGTATCACCTGCCTGAACCACGTAAGGGGCTGTCCCTTCCATGCTGGCGCCTCCCCTGCCGCCAGGAATGATAATCCGCTGACCAGCGTAAATCTTCCGCGGATCCTGGATGCCATTGGCATGGGTAATGGCGTCCGCCGTCAAACCGTACCGCTGAGCGATGGAGAACAGCGTCTCGCCCTGCTGCACGATGTGCACAGTCGCCTGCGGCGGTGGCCCAGCCGATTGGGCCCGCACCGGCACCGTCAACATCCCGAGCAACACCAAGACAGCCAGCCCCACGACGATTTTTCGATTCACTTGACTACCCTCCAAAGCGCAATTGATCTCCTGTTCGCACCCGCTCCAGCAATTCCGGTGGTCCTTCTAGCACATCCCGCGCCAGCGCATGGGGGACGTAGAGCGGGCGGAAGGGACGAGCCAGCCGGACGTCCACCACCCGCCCGCCCCCGTCCAGCCATACCGCCGCGATGGGGAAGAAGACAAAGAACATATGGATAGCCACATCGGAGCGGCTCACCCGGCGCCCCACCAACAGTAACCCCTCGTCGTCGCCCAGGTGCCGCCGGAATGTCAGCCCCCGCAGACGGCAGAGGAAACCGGCGCAGCGGCGCACGCGCCCCAGCAGCCGCTCGCCCTGCGTCTCGTTCCAGACCGCCATCCACGTCGCCACAGGCCGTCAATATCCCCTGAACACCGCCGTCAGGAAGACTGTGTAGGAGGGGGTCGTGAACAATAACCCCTTGTTCGCACCCAGCGCGACGTTACCCGCCTCGTCCACCGCCTGCACGAAGAAAGACAGCCGCCCCCGCAGCGTCGGGAGGTCGCCGCTCCACAGAGTGCCCATCTCGTCAGGGATCAGGTCTATCGTCTGCCACTCCCCTTGACCATCATCGTAGGTCACCACGACGCGGTGGAGACCGGAGGGGTCAAACGCCCTGACCTCAAAGTGAACCCGATCCTCGCACTGCGAAGGTTGCACCCCCATAATCGTTGGCGGCGTGAAGTCGTCGCTTCGCGAGTAGTAGACCCGCAGCCCGGCATCGCGGTACAGCCGCTCCACATGCCCCTCATCGTTGTACTGCCCCGCCACCATCACCAGCCGGTCCCTGTCGCCGAAACGATTGACCACGAAGGGTTTGGTCGGGAACCAACCCGTGGCGCAGAAGTCGGGCTCCGGTTGGGCTACGTCGGTGGTGGGCCGGGCGATGAGTGGATCGAAGCCGGGTTCGACACTATGGCTACCAGCCACGAACAATGCTCCGTGCGCGGTGAACCCCGCCGGCCCCGTCACCGGCACCGTGGCCCGGGGCTGGATTGGCCGCCCCGGCGCGGCCTGCACCTCGCCGCCGACACTGTAGTAACTGCCGTTGGCGGCATCCCGCCGCGTCAGCGTTGGCTGCACAATCACGTCCACCGCCTGCAGGCCCTGCACTCCGGTGGACTGTGGCTGCGACACGGTCGCGCTCACCACCTCCGTTGGCATCTGAGGCGAGGGCACAGCCACCCGATACATCGGCAATCCGTAGAGGGTGGCTTCGATCATCGCCTTTTCGTGGTAGAGGCTAAAGCCGCCACTGGGCAGGCTCCCGAAGTAGCGCCGCTTGGCCTGCATCAGCGCCTCCCCAACGGAAACGTCCGGCCCGCGCCCCAACTCCTGGGCGAACATCCACATCAGCATCTCCGAGGCCTCGATGGCATCGTCCATCCCGTAACCGTAGCCAGTGTTGCCCACCCAGTAGCCGCCCCTGCGGGCCAGGGCCTGGGGGAAGTCGGGGCTTGTCCCTGAGGCCCAACTCCACACATCCCCGTCGGGCACGTTCAGCCCGGCGTGGCAGCCCATCGAGAAGCCCAGAGTACCGCTGAGGTTGCCGGTAGCGCTGAGGACATCGGCGTTGTCCACATAGCTGGCCGTAGTCGTCGCAGGGATGGCACGCCAGTGCTCGAAGTGGGCATTGACCGAGGCCAGATCGGGCACGGCGTCCAGCCAGGCAGCCCGCAGGTCATCGGCGGTCCAGGTCTCAGAGATGAGATTGCTTGTTTCGAGATCCAGCCTGCCAAAAGTGTCGCTGATGGCCCCGGCGCTATCCGCCAGGAAATCGTAGCCGGTGACCAGGGCGTCGTCTGCTCTGAGGAAGCCGCCGCCCAGATAGCCGTTGATGAACCCCAGGATTTCGTCGGGCGTCTCCACCAGCCGCCCCACGGCTAGGTCTGGCAGCCACAGCCCCCGCCCACGCCAGAAGAGTTCCTCACCCGGTCGCGTGCCGTAGAAGTCATCGGTAAGAACACAACCCCGTTTGAATGAAGCGAAGAGTGCCCCCAACCTCGCCCGCAAGCCGCCCAAATAGGTACGCTCATTGGCGATGGCCGTCCCGTCGGGCACGCGGCGGAAGGGTATCTGCTCGTCGCCGCCGACCAGCACGACGTAGGAGATGGTAGGGTGAGCGTCCAGCACAGGACCGATGATCAGATTCCTGACAGCCTCGGCGACCCGGTTGGCTTGCTGGACAGAGCAGTAGGAATCGTCCCACAGAGCATAGGTGGCGGAGACGACATCGTCGCTGTCCACCGGCACGACCAACCCGCGCACCGAGGTATGGTCTGCCAGCCGGCCCAGCGCGTCCGAGATTGCGTTGCCCGCCGTCACGCCGTAGGCCTGATCCAGGCGGGTCTTGTTGTACAGAATGAGCGTGAGGGGTTCGGTGATGACACTGGTCCCCGTAAAGGCTCCGGTGGGCCGCGTGGTTGTATACGTCGGCGTCCAGCCGCACGCGCCGGCCTCGGCCAGCGGCTCGGTCTCCGCTTGCAAGCGGTAGGGCCGATCGGAGTGCCGGTCGCCCTCTGCATGGACGAGAATGTAGTAGATGCCCGGCTCGAAAGCGACAGTGCGGGCGATCTCTGACACCGTGTCGGGGTTGGCCGAGGCGGCCGACCAGTACCCGGCTGCCGACCAGTAGCCCGCTGCAGACCAATATCCCGCCGCCGACCAGTACCCGGCAGCAGACCAGTATCCAACAGCGTCAAGTTCGCCCTCGTTGCCCACACTGCCGTTATCCGCCAGTTCGCCCACCATCTGGCCATCAGGAACCGGCGGCGCGGCCATGAGGTCGTGGAAGACGACCAAGTCGTAGTCATCGGGCAATTGGTCCAGCGTGACGGTCAACCTCGAGGGCTGCGTGATGCTGACCCGGTACCAGTCCAGGTCCTCGGCGTGGCCCAGGTACGAGGTGTAGACGGTGCCGACGGTGATGGTATAGGCCTCGTCGGGGCGGTCGTTGGGCTCGTAACTATCCAGCGGTGGAGGGCCCAGGACGGCCTCCCCGGCGACGACGGCGATGTCCATGTGAGATTGAATGCGAACCGAGCCTTCAAAGGTAGGTCCAAGTTCGGGCATCATACCCTGATCAAAATGAAGGCTGGCATACTCAGATAGGACATCCGTGTAACTGACCACCAGATTGCCATCTATGTCGTAAAACTCGACGGTCACGTCGTTGCCGCCTACTGGCGACCAGATGGTGAAGACAGAGAATCGGTCGGGGTAGCGGAAGACGTTCGGTAGGTAGAACGGATAGCCACTCCAGGGCCACAGGCTGCTGTAACCAGCCGCTGTCGATCCCCAATCGGCAAGCGCTACCATGCCCGCCGCAGTGGATCCGGTGGAGCGCACCGTCCCCCTCCACACCGGTGCGGGGAGGTCAACGTCAGCCAGGCTACGGGCGACGCTGGCCCGCGCCTCCAATGTGTAGGCCTCGCTGGCGTCCAGCGAGCCATCGCCAGCGAAGTGGTAACCCAGCGTCCGCGATATCTGCCGGCTGTCCCCCAGATTGTACAGGGTGACCAGCGTCGGCGGGTCACGCTCGACACAGGGCAGTACCATCTCGGAGGAGAGAACACCGCCCCAGGGGGTGAGCGCCACTGCCTCGCCGCCCTCCCAACTCTCGTTCAGCACGACCACGGCGATGGGCAGCGTACCGCTTATGTGCGCCCACCCATCAAAACCAAGCGAGGGAAGCGTCTCATCAGTACGCGCATCGTAGAGCCACGTATCGTGATCGTCCAACACCTGGTGGACAAAGCCAACATTGCTCCCATCCTGGTCGTAGAATTGGATGGTCACGTCGTTCGACGGGCCGCCGTAGTTAAAAACGACGATACGGGAATTCCAACCCTTGGCATCTTCCTTGCGTATCTGCGGGGCGAAGAACTCCACCTCTCCCGCCACGGGGGTGCGATAGGCCATCAGATCAACGAAGGGATCCATCTCGTTCAGTATCTCGGCACTGCACACCAATGGCTGGTCCGCCTCGACGACGGCAGAGCCGGTGAATACGCCCATGCCCGACGCGGAAACCGAGAAGGCCTTCCGCGCCATCGGTGGGAGGGTCACGTCTGTCAACACAGCGGTGGGAATGCCAGCGCTTCCCTGGGCAGCGTAGAGACTGATAGTAACTCTTGCCGTGTTCCACGAGGTGTTCTGAAAGAACAGCGCGGTGGACCGGCTCGAGGGGTCGTGCTGGGCATAGGGGAAATAACAGACAGGCGAGGCCTGCCAGTCCGAGATGCCCTCGTAGGCCGCGATGCTCACCGGATCGAAACTAGTCTGGGCCAGGGGAGTGGAACCCTCAGCGGCCAGAGCCGGGGGGCTTTCCCACTGTAAGGCCGCCATCAGGAACGCCACCAGCAGCAGTCCAACACCAACAGTCAGTGTCAATGTCAACGTGTGTTTCATTCACACTCTCCTTTCCCGCCGCCTACTGCTAGCCGCTCTGCTTCCTCCAGGTCCAACTGCGTGCCCAGTGCCGCGAAAACCCGCGCCGCCTGCCGGGCAAGATCTCTCCCTTCATCTTCCCTACCTTGCTGTATCCGCATCCAGGCCAGTTCCAGGTGGGTCAGCGCGATCTCGTGCCGCTTGCGTGCTTCCTGCGCGATCTCCAGCGCCCGCGCCAGCGCCTCCTCAGCCTGGCTTAACTCCCCTCGGTCCCGGTGCACGCGCCCTAGCACACGCCAGGTCATCCCCTCCTCCAGCCGCATGCTATGGGCCTGGGCATAGTCCAGCGAGCGCTCCGCGTAGGCCAGCGCCTCGTCTGACCGCTCCTGCCCCAGCGCTACCTCGGCCCGGTGGCGAAATAGCTCAGCGAGGAATTCCTCAGAGCCGATCTCCTCAAACAGGGTCAGGCTACGCTCCAGATGTCGCGCCGCTTCGTTCCACTCCCCTCCCCTCGCATACGCCGCGCCCAGGTTGTTATGCATCAACGCCACCCCGTACGTCATTCCCAACCGCTCCACAATGTCCAGGGCCACTCGATATTGGTCTTGCGCCATTTCCAGTTGTCCCTGTATCAGATAAATCTCACCCAAGTTGGAGGCTGCACGGGCCTGCCCCTCAGCATATCCAATCTGCTTCACGATATCAAGCGCCGCTCTGCAGTGATTGGCTTCCAGCGCCCAGGCATCCTGGAAGTGGAATACCATCGCCAGGTTGGTATGAGCCTGAGACTGTCCCCACAGATCACCAAGGTCCTCGTAGAGCGCAAGACTCTCTTGGCAGTGCTGGACAGCGGTGTCCAGATCGCCGAAGCGTGCAAGAATCGCTCCCAGCAAGTAGTTACCCCACGCCAGCACCTTCTGCCCCTCCACACCAGCAACATGTTGGGCGATCACCAGCCCTCGCTGGCACCACGTCGCCGCCTGATCATTGGCTCCCTGGCGGTGAAAGACTCTGGCACCCATCAAATAAAGCTGGGCTTCTTCAATCTGTCCTTCGATGGCTGGCTTCAACCCTTCTTCCAACCACGAGAAAGCCACCTCGTAGTCCCCCTGGGCCTCATACGCCTCCGCTGTCTCGCGGCACAGTTCTGCCATCCGGCAGTCGCGCTCCGACGATGCCGGCCACGCCTCCACCAGCACCTGCGCCTCCTCCAAGTGTTCCAGCGCCTCATCGTACTGGCCGATCATGGTCAGCACCTCGCCCAGCGCCTCGTGGGCTTCCAGCCGTTCCTCCTCGCATGGCTCGCCCAGTTCCGCCGCTGCCTGCAGCGCCCGCCGAAAGTGAGCGATGGCGGCTTCGTTGGCGTACTCCCGCTGCGCCTTGCGCCCCGCCACCAGTGAATAAGCCAGCGCCTTGCGCCAGGCACGTCCGTGGAAGAAATGGTGGGTCAGGAAACCCGGTCGCTCGTTCAATGCCTCCCCCTCTTGCGCTTCGATGAACTCCCCCACGCGGCGGTGCAACTCGCGACGCCTTGCGTAGGAGAGGCTCTCGTAGGCTACGTTCTGTGTCAGCGCGTGCCTGAACATGTAGACCGGCTCCGGATCGGGCAGTTCCAGGAGCACCAGACCTACCGTGCCCAACCGATCCAACCGTCGGGACAGCGTGCCGTCGAGATCGTCATAGGGATAGACACCGTCCAGCACGCGCATGCTGAAGACCCGCCCGATGACCGAAGCCACCTGGAGCACTCGCCGGTTGGTCTCTTCCAGACGGTCTATACGGCTCTGGATGACGCCGTGGATCGTATCGGGCACACTGGCCTGTTCCGGGTCGGCGACCAGCTTCCAACGCCCGTCATCTCGCCCCAGCACGCCGGCATCAATCAACGCCCGCACCACCTCTTCGATGAAGAATGGGTTGCCCTGTGCCTTGCGCAACACCAACTCCACCAGCCGGCCCGGCACATCCTCTATACCCAAGACATCCGCGACCAATGCCCGGATGGCAGCCTCGGGCAACTCCTGCAACCCAATCTGGGCCGCGTGATCGAACTTCTGCCAGCGGCCATCCAACCACTCCCCCGGCCGGTGCAGAATCAGTAATACCACCGGGCAAGAAGCCACATTGCGCGCCACGTAGTCCAACAACTCCAGCGAGGTGGGGTCTGCCCAGTGGGCGTCTTCGATCACCAACAGAAGCGGCTGCGTCCGGGCGTGGCCCTGGATCAGTTGGAGCACGATATCGAACAGCCTTTGCTGCCGCAGCCAGGGGGCCAGCGAAGCCGTCAGTTCCGTCTCCTCCGCCTCCAGACCCAATGGCTCGGCGACCAGTGGCTCCCACCCGGCCATGCCGGCCGCCGCCAACCCGCGCGACAACTGCTGCAATTGAGACAATGGATCTGCCGCGGAGACCCCCAGCAGCGCGCGCAGCACGTCGGCCCACGGCAGGTAGGGGATGTCGCCCCCGTAGGAAAGGCACGCCCCGATGAGCACGCGCATCCCACGCTTCTGTGCCTGCTGCGCGATCTTCCGGGCCAACCGGGTCTTGCCCATCCCGGCCTCGCCACGCACCACCAGCACGCTCCCCCGTCCTCGGGTCGCCCCATCCAGCAGACCTCGCGCCGTATCCAGTTCGGCCCGGCGGCCCACAATCCGGCCCCCGGCTGCCCCTAGCAGCGGGGGCAACTGCGTCAATCCGACCACCTGCACGTAGGATACCGGCTCGTGTTTCCCTTTCACCCGCATAGCCAATCGGGGACGCAACTCGAATCGCTCACCCAGGTAGCGCGCCGTGGCGTCGGCGGCCAACACTTCCCCTTCGGCAGCAGCAGACATCAGCCGATAGGCCAGGTTGACCACGTCACCCATCACAGTGTATTCCCGTCGCTCCGCCGAGCCAATCGCCCCCGCGAAGACAAAGCCTGTGCCAATACCAACGGCCTGCCGAAAGGCGGGGTATCGTAGACCTCGCACGCGGCCAATCAACGTCTCTACCTCTCGATTGACCTCTGCCAGCACTTCCTGCATCTCCAGCCCCGCACGTACCGCCCGTTCGGGATCGTCAGAGTGACTCTTAGGCGCACCGAACGTGATGAGAAGATGCGGTCCGGTAGGGCCAGCCCCCACTTTATGCAGCACCCCCTCATACCGCTCGACCACCCGGCGCATCGCCAGAAAGTAGCGGTTGGCGACTTCGGTGAGCAGATCCCCTCGCTCGGGTCCCAATGCCTCGACCAGACCGTTGGCACCCCGCAGGTCGGCGAAGAGGGTGGTCACCCAACGGTGATCGCTCTCAATGCCGGTTTCTTCAGGCGAGGGAACCAACTTTTCCAGCAAACCGGGGGGGAGGTAGGGAACGAGGGCATCAAGCCGTGCCAGCAGCCAGCGCAGTGCTGTGTGGGGTGAATCACCCGGCGGCGAGAGGTGCAGACAGGGACGCTCAACCGCGCCGGAATACGGCCCGGCCCGGCACAACTCAAAGAACCCCTCTACCTGTCCGGGAACAACAGCGATGGACTCGCTGGCCAACTCGCATGTAGTACGATCTGCAAAAATCTGCCCAGCCTGGGCCAACTGTTCGGCCCGGCCCATCGTCGCCAGCGCCGGCCCCATCACAGCGTACTCGGCGTTATCGAGCGTGCCCAGGCTGGCCGTGAAGATCAACCCACTGCCCAATCCGACCGACATCTGGAGCGCAAAATGCCCCAGCGACGTCTCCACGCTGGAGAACCGCTCCCGCAGCACCTGCTGCATCTCCCAGGCAGCACGACAGGCACGAGCAGCGTGATCCGCCCCCTCGTAGAAACTGAGTCCTGCATCCCCCGCGAACTTCAGCAGGTCGCCGCCGTACTGCGTAGCGATGGTGCCCACCGCATCAAGGAAGCGGTTGACGATGAATGTGACCTCTTCGGCTCCCTCGCGGCCACGCTCCTGGGAGAATCGCTCCGTCAGCGTACTGAAGCCGGAGGCATCGGCAAATAGCACTGTACCGTAGCGGAACTGGCCCCGTCCCACCTGCACCTCCCGATCATCAGCCAGGATAGCCATCGGGAGATAGGTAGACGCAGCTGCCAGCAGCGCCTGCAGGTGGGAGGCGCACTTTGCCAGAGCCTCCGGGATGAGGGACGGCCCGGCCTGTTCTCGCCAACCGGACGGCATGTAGCGCTGCAGATGCCCCAGTTCACTGGACGTCAATCGGTCGGGCACTACGACCCCCACACGCTACGTAGGCCGCTTGCGCGGCGATCTCAACTCCTCGTACAGCGCCTGTGTGGCAGCGAACTCAAAAGACAGAGTGTCTGACCCGGCCCAGAACTCCTCCAGACAACTCGCTTTCACACCGGCAGGCTCGAAAGCCGGCCCCACTCCTACAGTTTATAACCGATCATGCGGAGGAAATTCTTGCGTTGGGCGACGTCCTCCTCCGTCTCGATGCCCTTCGTCTTGACCCCGTCCACCACGCCGAGGATACCCCGCCCTCGCTCCGTCTCGGCAAGGATAACCTCGACCAGGTTGGCCGTGGCGCAGAAGATACAACACACCTCGGGTACCATCCTGACTGCGCTCAACACGTTGACAGGGTAGAAGCCCTCGCCCAGGAAAATGATGAAACTGTGACCCGCGCTCAGCGCCAGCGCGTTCCGTTTTGCCAGTTCGACTAACTCATCGTCAGTGCCACTGGCGCGCACCAATGCCGGGCCCGAAGATTCGCAGAAGGCCAAGCCAAACTTAATACCGGGCACAGTACCCACCAGCGCCTCGTGTAGGTCCTCTACCGTCTTGATGAAGTGCGATTGGCCCAGAATTAGGTTCACGGCCTCTGGCTTCTCAATTTGCACTACCATGAGTTCCACCGCCCACCTCCCGCTTTCCTCCGATAAATCAAGCGGCGATGGCTGCGAGGTTATCCCGCCACCACCGCCCTTCGCACCCGCCAGACAATCCTCGAACGCCCAAGACACTGCCGCTTGGTCACCATCCGCCAAGAGCGATGTGCTCAGTTATCGGGGACAGATGCCTCTGAAGACGACGCGCAAACCGTCGGGCTCAGGTCTCGAGACCCAACACCTTGTTCACGCTTTGCAGCAGTTCCTGCGGGCCGAACGGCTTGGTCACGTAGTCATCCACCTTGGCGATGTGGAGTCCTAGCACCTTATCAATACTCTGCGCCTTGGCGGTGACGACGATGACCGGGATGTCCTTCAGTTCGTCGTCAGCCTTCATCTGCTGGTAGACCTCCCAACCATCCATATCCGGCATCATCAGGTCCAGCAGCACCAGATCGGGCTTGAGTCTGCGCACTGTCTCTATGCCCTCACGACCACCGACAGCACCGACGAGATCGAACCCCCTGCGCCCGAGGATCAGTTTGACCAGGTCAATCATCTCGGGCTCGTCTTCAATGCAGACAACTGATTTCTTTTCTTCCGCCATGCGGTGATCCTCCCTTTTACTCCACTGGTAAACCGACACGGACGATTAGATTTCCAACGGTGTAGCCCACAATGTCTTGCTTAGTGTACCACCATCTTGCTCTCAAGTCAAACGGCGGTTGCACAACCCATGGGGCCGTCCGGCAAAATGCCGACGTGCTTCTCGCTGAAACGAAAGTTGCGCTGTGGTCAGAGTGCGTTATAATTGTAAAAACGTAGGGACCACTTGATCGCTGAGAAAGCCGTGCAAACTGCACAACCTGACAACCTGGCTCTGCTAGTTGGCCGCGACCGCAAATCATTCATCGTGCGGCTGGAGTCAGGCTCCCAATTCCATACCCACCGTGGGGTGGTGGCCCATGACGACCTGATCGGAACCCCTTGGGGGATGCGAGTATCCACTCACCTGGGGTATCCATTACTGCTGCTCCGGCCCTCCGCCGACGACCTCGTGCGTGACCTCAAACGTACCACCCAGATCGTCTACCCCAAAGATGCAGGTTACATCCTGATGAAGACGAGCATCGCCCCCGGCTGCCACGTCGTCGAGGCCGGCACCGGCAGCGGCGGGCTCACGCTGGTCCTCGCCCAGGCGGTCAGCCCCACCGGCCGCGTTCACTCCTACGAAGTCCGACCAGAGATGCAACAACTGGCCCGCAGGAATCTGGAACAACTCGGTCTGGCCGAATTCGTGGAGTTCAAACTGCGCGACATCGCTGAGGGCTTCGATGAACAAGGCACAGACGCTCTGCTCCTGGACTTGCCCAACCCCTGGGACTATCTGACACAGGCTCACGCGGCACTTGCCAACGGGGGCTTCTTCGGCTGCATCCTGCCCACCACCAATCAGGTCAGCCGTCTGATCAACGCGCTGGAGGAGGCCAACTTCGGCCTGATTGAAGTAGAAGAACTGCTGCTCCGACCGTACAAAGCAGTACCCGCCCGCCTGCGGCCAATGGACCGCATGGTAGCGCACACTGGCTACCTGATCTTTGCGCGGGCGCTCATACCATCAGAAGAGTGAGAAGGAGAAAGTGAGAAGGAGAAAGAAGACATGGGAAACCTGCGACGATTAGTGCTGGATGTGCTGAAACCCCTGGAGCCCAACATCGTGGAACTGGTGCAACTGCTGGCCGACCAGGAGGGTGTGGACGGCGCTAACATCTCGATCTACGAGATTGACCGTCGCGTAGAAAACGCCAAGATCACCATCGAAGGGCAGGACTTGCGCTACGAGGAGATCGCCCGCATCATCGAGGAAAACGGTGGCGCGATCCACTCTATTGACGAAGTGGCGGCCGGTAAGGTGCTCATCGAAGACGTCATCACGCCGCAAGACTAGCCGTGGCGAAATCAGCCCCCTCTCCTGGGCGTTTCTCCCAGTGCGTAAACGACATACGCGAGTACGAACATATCACCGGTTTCTCGAAGATCGCTCGCCGCGCCCTGGCCAACAATGCCTTTGACGGCGTATTGACCATGATCGGCGTGCTGATGGGCGCTTACGTGGGCAATATCCGCAGCGCTGCTACCGTGATCCGCATCGGCATTGCCACCTCCATCTCCATAGGGATTTCGGGACTGTGGGGGGCCTACCTGGCCGAGTCCGCCGAGCGCAAGCGCGAGTTGACCGAACTGGAGAGAATATCGCTCATTGACCTGAGCGAGACGAAGATCGGCCGCGCCTCGCGCATGGCAGTGATCATCGTTTCATTGGTAGATGGCCTGTCGCCTTTCGTTTCTTCGTTGATTGTGCTCATCCCCCTGTTCATTGCGCCGCTTATCGGCAACATCCTGGTCAGTTATGCGCTCTCCTTGGCTGTGGCTCTGATCAGCCTGTTTGTGCTGGGGGTGTTCCTGGGGCACATATCCGGGCGCAGCCTCATCGGCTACGGATTGCGCACTACTGTCGCAGGCATTGTGGCCATCGCGATCAACGCTCTGCTGCCTACCGAGTGATAGTCACATCGTAAGTATCTTCTCAATATCTTGGGGCAGGGACAGCCTTGTATTCGCCGCTTACAGTGGCTTGTCCGTAAGTAGGGCGGTTTTGCTAGCCGTCGTAGAGCAGACATCTTCGGGCAACTGGCCGACAAGGCCAAAGAACTTGGCCGGCCCATCCGCGCCGCCGACCTGATGATACAGGCGGCTCGCGCACACTTCGCCGCTGACGATGCCGAGGCAGCAGTGAGGCGAGCGAAGCAAGCCTTACTGCTCTTCGTCCGCAGCAGGCGCGTCGGCCGCGTTCCTCACCTCCTGGCCCATACAACGGAGGCGCTGCGCAACAAGGGCTATCACGCCGAGGCTGATGGATTGGAGTACGCCGTCGAGGAAGGACTGGGCGAAATGGGCCTCTCATTGGAGGGTGTGACGCAGCGCGTCGCGGCAGAGGGGTCCAAGCAACGAGGCACACTGCCCGCTCAGTGCACCGGCTGCGGCGCACCGCTCGTCCCCGATGAAGTCGAGTGGCACGATGCGCACACGGCCGAGTGTCCCTACTGCGGCACGATGGTGAAGGCCACGTAGGAGTAGGAGGTAGACA
The DNA here is from genome assembly GCA_034430655.1 of Anaerolineae bacterium. Lineage (GTDB taxonomy): Bacteria > Chloroflexota > Anaerolineae > B4-G1 > B4-G1 > JAUWNP01. The sequence goes on along the minus strand of DAOUEC010000280.1, from coordinate 2,813 downwards.
AGTAGACAGGTACACGAGGCACAATTGCCCTTGTCTACTTGTATCCTTGTTTCCTTGTATCCTTCCCATCAAGCGCACCCTACCCGCGGGTAGGGTGTTCTATTCATTGGTATCCATCATCACGAAGGGAGGTAATCATGAGCAATCACAAGATCGCAGTAGTAACGGATAGCACAGCCTACGTCCCTGAAGCAGTCCTGGGCGATTTGAATATCCCGATAATCCCTCTCTGGCTCATCTGGGGCGATGAGCGCTTCCGGGACGGAGTGGACATAGACCCGCCGACATTCTACCGCCGCCTGCGGAGGGACAAGACCTTCCCCACCACGTCTCAACCCTCGGCCGGGGAGTTCGTGGACTTCTTCCACCGCGTCGCCGCCGAGAGCGACACCGATACCATCGTGGGTGCCTACATCTCCAGCGGGATCAGCGGCACCGTCGCCTCGGCCGAGATGGCCAAAGCACAATTGCCCGAACTCAACATCACGATCATAGATTCGCTCTTCACCTCAATGGGGCAAGGTTTCATCGCCCTGGCAGCGGCCCGCGTGGCTGCGGCCGGAGGCTCGCTGGAGGAGGTCATTGCCGCGGCGGAGGAGACGCGGGATAGAATGAACGTCCTGTTCGCTGTGGACACGCTAGAATACCTGCATCGCGGCGGGCGCATCGGCGGGGCCAAACGACTCCTGGGAACCGCGTTGAACGTCAAACCGCTCTTGCATCTGTACGATGGTCGCATTGATGCACTGGCCCAGGTGCGCACCAAGCGCAAGGCAGTCGCACAGATGCTGGAAGTCGCGGAGGAGCGGCTGGACGGGAGACGGATGGCTGAGGTTTCCATCCTTGACGTGGACAGCCCGGAGGAGGGAGAGGTCGTCGTCAAACAAGTGAAGGAACGGTTCGGCGTCTCCACGGTCTACCACGCCATGGTCAGCCCCGTCATCGGCGCACATGTCGGGCCGGGCACCGTCGGTATTGCTTTCTATCCAGAATAACCGGACTGACCAATCCTGCGCCTTGACGTCTATTTCGACCGCGCCCCAACTTAGGGGCGCGGTCGCTCTTTTCCAACACCGTGCGCCCTTTGCTCCCCATTGACAATACGCCAGCTTAGGCCATAATATAAACTGACCAGTCGGTCTAGAAACTTCAAAAGATCAAGGTTGTTGGTCTCATCCGTCAAGGTGGGGGGCTTGCTGTCACACATATCGCGCGCCACCGGCGTGATACACGAGTACCTCGGGTGTTTCCAAGCTGAAGGAGATTCATGACTACACTTCTAGAGCTACTCTCACAAGAACCTTTAGACATTAAGGCAATCTCAAGATATTTCAACGACTTGCTTACCGAGGCGGTTGCAGAAGTCAACGCTGAATTCGGCTCACAACGCCTGTGCAAGGCACCGCACCAGGTAGAACCACTTCCAACTGATACCCGCCAATTCTCGAGCTACCGCACCCGAATTGGAACGATGCTTGAATACGCTCTCAGTACCGCAATGGCCCGTCTTCTCAGAGAAAGGTATGGTGACCAATTGCTGTTAACCTTTGTCACCTCTGAGACCCTTTCGTAATTCTCAAGTGTTGACAAAGGCAAGCACCTTGAGCCGCGAAGTCGCCAATTCAGGCCGCTGATAGCGGGTGGCTATGAAAGCGACGGCCAGCGCGGCGATGTAGACCCGGAACACGAACTGGATCACGGCCAAGTAGCCCTGGACGCGGAAGTACTTCAAACCAAAGTAGCGTTTCATCCAGGCAAAGTGACGTTCGATATTGGCGCGAGGGCTCATCAAGTCGCGCCACTGACGGATGAAGAACAAGTCTGCCAGGAAGCGTTTGCCCTGGCGGCGCGGGTTGTAGTCGACATTGACCGAAGCATGAAGCACGTTGCGGACAAAGCCCAGGAAGGCGTAGTTGAAGTAAGCGGCGTCGGCCCGCACCACGTGAATGCGCAGGTGGTAGAGCAACACTACGGCAGCGAACATTGGGATTGCCAGAGGGCCGTCGTGGCGATTGGCTGGCGTGACCACGAATAGCAAGGGCAAATAGGACCAACGACAGAGGATGGTATGCACCTTGTAGCCAAAGACCCGCCCTTTCCAGGCCGAAGGCCAACTCCAAGCAGCGCCGGGGTCGTCGTGGTACCAGGCGGCCAACAGGCTGCTGTCGATGATTAGGTCCCATCCCTTGATCAGGCCCATCTTGAGCAACGCAGTTACCAGAGCGACGAAGATCAAGAAGTAGGGCAACGAGCCCAATGCCCGCAGACGGCGCGAATACTGGGCCAGGCTGATGGTGCGCCGTTGACCCGATTCGTTGAACTGGTCGTACTTCAACGCCTCGGCCAGGGCATCGTAGCGAGCCAGCCAGTCGGTTATCCGCTCGTAGGAGAGACGCCAGGCTGCTGCGACCAACGATGTCAACAATACCGATTCGTCGCGATAGACCTGCGGTGCTCCCGGACCAAGCGGCCTCGGCAGCGCCCAGAACTGAAGATGCTGAGCTGTGCGAATAGCCCACTCCGCCAACTCCCAGCCGTTGAGAACGTCGAGGAAGGCAACGGGATCGATCCACAATCCCTTGTCGTTGCCCGAGTTGGGCAATGGGCGCAGATCGAGTGGTACTTGCCATTCTGTCAGTGTGCATTTCGCAACCAGTTGGAGTATACTCATCTGTGTTCCCCCTTGTGTGAAGTGAGTGCTGTTCTTCCAATCACCATTTTACTCCTTCACGCAGGGGGATTCAACTGCTACTCCGAATTATGAAAGGGTCTCCACATTGAAGCACAAGTACAGGCTTTTCGGGCCGCAGGGT
>DAOUEC010000279.1:0-5253 GCA_034430655.1 Anaerolineae bacterium | reverse complement strand
CCGTTTCGGGTGGCGGAGTTCGACATAATGTACGACGAGGGGATCAGCAAAGCGGGGGACTTGCTGGACATGGCGGTGGAGTTGGGGGTGATTGAGAAGCGGGGCTCGTATTACTATCGTGAGGGAGAGAGTCTGGCGCAGGGGCGGGAGAACGCCAAGCGGTTCCTGCGCGAGCACCCCGACGTCGCCGCCCAGATCGAAGCCGCCGTGCGCGATCATCTGGCGTTGGAGAGCGCGCCCCCGTCTGTAAGCAGTGACGAAGAAAGCAGCGATGAGGATCTCGAAGAACACACGCTCTCTACATAGCGTTTTAGTTCTCCGTCCACATCTGATCCAGCACTCCCCAGGCAATGGCCAGGCGCGTCAGTGTAGCCGTGTCGTGAATGTCCAGTTTGTCCATCAACCGCTGGCGATGGTTGCGGACGGTATGAACGCTGATGCCCAGTCTATGTGCAATCTGCTTGTTGCCTAAGCCAGCAGCGACCATACCCATCACCTGACGTTCACGTGAGGTCAGGTGGGATGCTCCGTTGTTTGAATAATCTGCCCATCCCTCTCCAATGGCAGGCGGCTGTTTGCCTAACCCCGACGAGATAAAGTGCTTACCCTTCATTACGATGTGCAGCGCGTTAATCAAATCCTCCGTACAACGTACCTTGGAGACGTAGCCATCCGCGCCAGCCGTCATTACCTGGTCCACGACCTCCAACTCAGTACGCGCGCTGAGCACTATTACCTTGGTGTCCGACTGTATCTGGCGTAACTTGCGCACCACTTTGAGACCGTCCAGGCCGGGCAGCATCAGGTCCAGAATGACCACATCGGGCTGCGTTTGCCTGATCAGGTCAACCGCCTGGTGCCCGTCCCCTGCCTCAGCGACCACGAGGAATTCGGAGTAGTCAGAGAGAATCGAGCGTACCCCCTCACGCACTATTCCATGATCATCGGCAAGCAGTAATCGTACACTCATTTCGGCCCTCCTTTTTGGCCTCCTTCCGCGTTCTTGTCATCCTATATCTCTGCATGATGCATCTGTTCTAGTCTAAATATACCAGATATTAGACGCGATGTCTATGGGACAATGACCCATGTGACCCATCACAGCGCCCCATTTTGGCATGGGGGAAGACCCACTGCCGCCGCAAATCCCTCTACTTGACATCCTTGCCCAACCCGCGTACCATTCATCGTATGTACACAGCAGGTGTGGACGTTGGCGCGATCACCGCCAAGGCAGCCATCTGCGGTGATGGAGAACTGCTCGCCCGCCGACCTGGCCTGCCGCTTCCAGATAGACGGGATGGTGATGCACGCCAACCGTTCTTGCAAGCTCTTCTCCATCGCCCAGGACGACGTGCGGGGCGAACTGCGGGATGGCCTGGGCCTCCCCGTCCTCATCCTGGAGGCTGATGTGTGCGATGTGCGTCTCTACAACGAGGGGGCGGTGAGAGAGCGTGTGGCGGCTTTCTTGGAGATGCTGTAGAATGCCCGGGTTCTTTGAGCGCGTCTACCGGCTGGTGCGGCAGGTGCCGCCTGGCAAGGTCACTTCCTACGGAGCGATTGCCCGTATGCTAGGCCATCCCCGCGCCGCCCGCACTGTCGGCTGGGCATTGCATAGCCTGCCGGAGGGCTCCGGCGTGCCGTGGCACCGCGTCATCAACAGCCGGGGCCGCATCTCCTTCAGTCGCCGGGAGCACAGCGCCAACCTCCAGCGGGCATTGCTGGAAGCCGAGGGTATCGGGTTCGACGAACACGGAACCGTGGATTGGGACCGTTTCGGCTGGACTGGGGGTAATTCAGCGCCGGGAGAGCCGCCACATCAACTGGTAGTCACCGGGAAAGAAAGGATTTGCACGGAATGGGGAGAGTAGTATACTAACGAATGCGACAAGGGCAACATGCATAACGCAGTTACTGACTTTCTGAACTTATCCCATACCTGCCTGCTCCTGGTGCATCCAGATATCCGGAGGCTGGAGGACGCGGTTGACGAGTTGCTATCCACCTATGGTGGGCCACGGCTATCCGTGGGCCGGGAACTCAGCGCCGCCTTGCTCTCCGAGATGCCCCGTCGTCGTTCACGCACAGCCCGCCAGTGGATGCCGACCCGTCTTAGGGGGATGGCCCCTGGCCCCGTGCTGTGCACCGAGATAGACCTGCTCTTCGATCCAGCGCTGGAGTTAGATCCGTTGAGATTACTGTGTGACGTCAGCCGGGTGGCCCGGATGGTGGTTGCCTGGCCCGGAAGTTACCGGCGCGACGTATTGGCCTACGCCGCACCTGACCATAGCCACTACCGCACCTGGCGCAAGCCGGAAGTGGACATTGCGGCACTCGAATAGTGAGAAACCAGGTTTTTCGGAAGAAACCTGGTTCTGAGCACGGGAAAGGAGACGCTATGCGCTACCGTGACCTGGTCCAGTTTGACCCGATCGAGACCGTCATTCAGTTGCGTGATGCAGACCAGGAGCACGCCGCCCGCCATCTTGTCGAGACCTACGTCATCTCCGACCGCATGGCGGACCAACTGGCCAACGTCGTCATCCCCCAACTCCAGTTCCTGTCACCTCGCGACAACAAAGGCGTGCTCATCGTCGGCAACTACGGCACCGGTAAGTCACACTTGATGGCGGTCGTTTCAGCCGTGGCTGAATATGCCGATCTTGTGCCTGTCCTGGATCACGCCTTGGTGCAAGAGGCCGCCCAGGCCATTGCCGGCCAGTTCAGAGTGGTCAGAGCGGAGATTGGTGGCGTTACCGGCAGTCTGCGCGACATCCTGCTGAGAGAATTGGAGATCGCCCTGGAGAACTGGGAGACGCCCTTCACATTCCCACCGGCTGACCAGGTCACCAACAACAAGGACGCGATCATCGCTGCCGTGGCCACCTTCCAGGAGCGCTATCCCGACCACGGCATCCTGTTAGTTGTGGACGAGTTACTGGACTACCTGCGGACACGCGAGGAGCGCCAACTGATCTTGGACCTGGGCTTCCTGCGCGAGTTGGGCGAGGTGGCTGCGCTGACGCCGTTCCGCTTCCTGGGTGGCTTGCAGGAAACCCTCTTCGACAACCCCCGCTTCACCTTCGTCGCTGAGCAACTGCGCCGGGTGCGCGACCGCTTCGAACAGGTGCGCATCGCCCGCGAGGACATCGCCTACGTCGTCTCCCACCGGTTACTCTGCAAGACCGACGAGCAGTTGGCCCGCATCATGGAACACCTGCGCCAGTTCACGCCCCTCTACAGCCGCATGGCCGAGCGGCTGGACGAGTTTGCACAACTGTTCCCCATCCACCCGGCCTATATCGAGACCTTCGAGCGCGTCTACGTAGCCGAAAAGCGGGAGGTGCTCAAGACCTTCAGCCTGGGTATGCGCGCCTTGCTCGACCAGGAGGTACCCGCTGACCAGCCAGGGCTGATTTCCTACGATCATTACTGGGACGTGCTGCGCGGGAATCCCAGCATGCGTGGGTTGCCCGGCGTGGCCGAGGTCATCGAGAAGAGCAACGTATTGGAGGGACGCATCCAAAATGCCTACACCCGGCCACACCTGCTCCCCGTCGCTCTGCGCGTCATCCACGCGCTCAGTGTCCACCGGCTGACCACCAGCGACATCTACGTGCCGCTGGGCGCTACGCCGGAGGAGTTGCGTGACGATCTGTGCCTGCACGTGCGTCTGCCCGAACCCTCGGCTGAGTTTCTGCTCGACCAGGTACAGGTAGCGCTGCGCGAGATTATGCGCACCGTCAGCGGCCAGTATATCTCCTACAACGAGGCCAACGGCCAGTACTATTTGGACGTCAAGAAGGACATTGACTTCGACGCCAAGATAGGCGAGCGCGGGGACTTCTTCGACGACGTTGATCTCAATCCTTATTTCTTCGACGCCCTGCGCCAGGCCCTCAACCTGAGCGACACGACCTACATCAACACCTATCGCATCTGGTTCTACGAATTGCCCTGGGCTGAGCACAAGGTGACGCGCCCGGGTTATCTCTTCTTCGGCATGCCCGACGAGCGCAGCACCGCCCAGCCTCCGCGTGATTTCTATGTCTACGTGCTGCCTCCCTTATTGGATCGCGAGTGGCACGACGAGGGGCGATCTGATGAGGTCATCTTCCGGTTGACCGGGCTGGACCAGACCTTCGCGGACCTTCTGCGCCAGTACGCCGGTGCCCGGGCGATGGCCAGCGAGGCGGCTTCCCATCGAGAGGTCTACGCCGAGAAAGCCGGCAATCACTTGCGGCGGCTCTTGCGCTGGCTGCGCGAGCATCTGACAGAGCACCTGCAGGTGACCTACCAGGGCGTGACTGAGCCGATCGGCACAGTGCTGGCCCGCACGCGCAGCACTGCCAGCCAGACCATCGAGGATCTGCTGCGGTTGATCGCTGCGCACTTGCTGACGCCTGACTTCGAGGAGCGCTACCCCGCCTATCCCGTCTTCCGCCGCCTGACCCAGCCCGTCAGCGAGGCCGCTCGACCTACCAGTGCTATGGAAGCCATCCGTTTCCTGGCCGGGCGGGGGCGCACCAATCTGGCGCTGGGCGTGCTGGAAGGACTGAAACTGGTGGACGCAGAAGGCACCATCCGGCCCTATCAGTCGCGCTATGCCCGTTGCTATCTGGATCTGCTGCAGAAGAAACCTGAGGGCCAGGTGGTCAACCGGGGCGAACTGATCGAGCAGGTCGCCGGTGGCCTTCAGCCCGTCGAAAAGGACATCCCCTTCCACCTGGAGCCGGAATGGACGGCCGTGGTGCTGCTGGCTCTGGCCTACAACGGCGACATCGTGCTCAACCTGGGCGGAAAGACGGAACTGGACGCCAGCAGCGTCGAGCGCGCGGCGACGATGGCTATGGCCGACCTGACCGATTTCCGCTTCTACAAGCGGCCCCGCACCCTCCCGCTCAATCTGTGGACGATGATCTTCGAAGGGCTGGGGCTCTCACCGGGGCTGGTCCGCGATGAGAACACGCGCGATCGAGCGGTTAAGGAACTTCAGCGCACCGTGGGGGCCGAACTGGAGCGGACCGCCACCCTCCAGGGCCGTCTGCAGCAGGGGGTACAATTGTGGAACAACTCCCTTTTCACCGACCGCTTCACATATGAGGTGGAGGCTGGAACGGTGGTAAGCACCGATCTGCCTGCGGTTACGCTTTCGGTCACAGAACTGCTGCCATCTTTGCGGGGCTATAAGCAGTTCCTGGAGACGCTGAACCGCTTCAACACGGTGGGCAAACTGCGCAACCTGCGCCTGAC
>DAOUEC010000278.1:0-11026 GCA_034430655.1 Anaerolineae bacterium | reverse complement strand
CTGAACTGATAAGAGACAATGATTCGCATAAGTTGATTTGGCCTGATTGGAGTAGGCTCTACGAGTTTCAGATCAATGACTATCTTTTTGCTTCCAGCTATATTTCCTATAGCGTTGGATGTACTTTGGGACGGTGGGATCTTCGCATTGCCCTTGACTCCAGCCTAACACCCAAACCACAAGACCCATTCGATCCTCTCCCTGTCTGCCCACCCGGTATGCTCATTGGCTCCGACGGCCTGCCCGCCACACCCAACCGCATCGTCAGCGAAGCCTGGCTGCGCGCCCGGCCCGACGCCATCACCCTGCCGCCGGAGGGCTCCTTCCAAGGCCCCGCCACCATCCCGGATTCGGAATACCCCATCCCCATCGCCTGGGACGGCATCCTGGTGGACGACCCCGGCCTGGGCGAGCACCCCGAACCCCACCCCAGCGACGTCGTGCGCCGCGTCCGCGAGGTGCTGGCCCTCCTGTGGCCCGACAACCACGACGCCATCGAGGTCGAGGCCTGCGAGATTTTGTCCGTTCGCGAACTGCGCGACTACTTCCGCAAGCCGTCCGGCTTTTTCGCCGACCACCTCAAGCGTTACTCCAAGAGCCGCCGCCAGGCTCCCATCTACTGGCCCCTCTCCACCCCCTCCGGCTCTTACACCCTCTGGCTCTACTACCACCGGTTCGACGACCAGATTCTCTACACCGGAGTCAACCGCTACGTCACGCCCAAGATCGAGCAGGTGGAGAGCCACATCGCCCGGCTGGAAGCCGGCCTGTCCCAGGCCATCGGCCGCGCCACCACCACCCTGCGCGACCAACTCGACGAAACCCGTGCCTTTCTGGCCGAACTGCGCGAGTTCCGCGAGGAACTGCTCCGCATCGCCGGTCTGCCCTACAAACCGGATCTGAACGACGGCGTCATCATCAACGCTGCCCCGCTGCACCGGTTGTTCCGTCTGCGCAAGTGGGCCAAAGACACCGAGGCCGTATGGAAAAAACTGGAGGCGGGCGAGTACGACTGGGCGCACCTGGCCTATACCCTCTGGCCGGACCGTGTACGCGAGGTCTGCAAGCGCGACCGCTCGATTGCCATCGCCCACGGGTTGGAGGAGTTGTGTGAAGTGCCGGAGAGAACGTCGAAGAAGAAAGGGAAAAGGCAGAAAAAGTGAGGAGTGGAGCATCCCCACTGCTGGCCGATAATCGCCTGCCCGCCGACGCCGCGTGGCTGTTCCCAGAATACGATTTTGATACGATGGACCTCGAACGTCACAAGAGTATCATCATCGAGCGGGTTCTGGAACGAGGCACGTGGGAACAACTTCGTTGGCTGTTCGTCACCTACGGTGAAACCAGCGTGGCCGAGTGGGTACGGCGGCACGGGTTTCGTTTGCTGTCCAGGCGCTCGTTTGCCCTATGGCGGCTGGCGCTAGGGATAGCGGATTACGTCGCGCCAGAGTGGGCCATACAGGCCAAAAGGATGGAGTTATGGTAGACTTCTACGAGCAGGTCACCACACCCGCCTGTCACCAGGCACTGAACTACCTGCGCCAGCAGCCCTTCATCGGCGGTTTTTACCTGGCCGGTGGAACGGCGCTGGCGCTGCAAATTGGGCATCGTGTCTCCACGGACCTGGACTGGTTCAGCGCCAGCCATCGTCTCCTCGCCCCCGAGCGTGAGGCGATTCGTCGGGCCCTTCAGGGGGCCTCAGGGCAGGCCCCGGACGATAGCGGGCAGTTCGTGGTCGCCTCGGAACAGGACGGTTTGATGTTCACGCGATTGTTTGGTTCAGACGTAAGCTTTATCCATCAACCATCCCCTGTTAGAGCCAACGGTCGCGTATCAGGGGATACAGCTTGCCTCGCCCACCGACATCGGGCTGATGAAACTCGCCGCCATCAACTCACGGGGCACACGCCGCGACTTCATTGACCTGTACAGTCTGCGAGAAATCGTGACACTGGACCGCTTGCTGGAACTGGCGGCCATCAAGTACGAGGACCGGCCTGGTTTTCTGCCCATCGCGGCTCGGGCGCTGGCCTACTTCGAGGATGCCGAGCCACAGCCTATGCCCCGGCTACTGACGCCGGTCAAGTGGGCGGATGTACGCGCCTACTGCGAAGCGGCCGCCCGCCAGTTGGCGCGCCGTTTGAGCGGATTGGAAGGTTGAATGTGAGATGAAAGTTTCCAAACACGTCCACAAACTGGTTGTTTCTAAACTGGACACCGCCCGCATCGTCGTCTGGTACGATGGCGAGCAGGCTTTCAGTGACTTTGTCCATGACTTCAGGGCCGCCAACTGCCGCGTCGTCTCCGCTGAGGAGTCCCGCCTGCGCGCCCGGCGCGAGGCCGAGGCGATCTATCGCCAGTTGAATGTGTCCGGTTCGCTCAAGGACTCGAGCGCCAATCTCCTCATCTATCTGCCCTTCAAACGCTCGACAGGCGATGCCCGCCAGCAAGATCCCTTCGAGGTCTTTGCGGTGGCCGGGGATACGTTCGGCGACAAAGAGTCGGAGCAACTGGCTTCCCTGGCCTACCAGGCGCTGCCCGACCTGGCCGAGCAGATCGAGCGGCTCTTCCGCGAAGGGCAACCGACCCTTCGGGGGGCCTCAGGGCAGGCACTGGCGATGCTCGACCGGTTGGAGCGCGGGGCCACCTACCCACTGACCAGACAGGCCCTCGGCACCCAGTCGGCCGTCGAGGTCACCGTCCAGTTGTTGGGCGATCCACAAGCGCCCCAAAAGATAGCCGACACGCCTGGCTGCGGTGAGGAAATCCTGCGGCTCCTGGCGGCCGAGTTGGGATTTGTGTCACCGGCGAACGTTCAGCAATGGAAACAACGCTGGGCACTGCTGGCGCGGTACGTGCTCTTCAGCGAGTTCGTCTTTGACCTGCCTGGCGAACTCCCTGCGGCGCTAGTCAACCTGCCCTGTGCCGACGAATCGTACCGCGACCGGATTTACGCGCTCGCCGAGCGGCTGCGCGGTACGGTCGGCACCCGCGATACCTACATTGACCTGGCCAACCACGTCGAACGAGAACTGGGGCTGCCGGCCCATTTCGCCGGCGTGGCGCGCCTGGGCCAGCGGGACACCTTTGCTTTTGAAGAGCGGCAATATCTGGCCGCGCTCGCCCAGGCATTGGAGGCCGATCAACTGGATGTCGCCCGCGAGATCATCGCTGGCCGGGCGAAGTCGGTCTGGCGGGGCGAGCCTGAACGGACGCAGGTATGGCGAGTGGCCGAGCGCTGCGTGGCCTTACTTGATGTAGCCAGGCGGGTCGAGCAGGTGTGGGAGCAAGAGGCAGGCCACGTGGATAAGATAGTCGCCGCCTACGCCCGCCAGGATGGCTGGAGCGATCTGGATCGCCACCAACGGCTGATGGAGCAGAGCATCGCCGAGTGCACCGAGTGTGAGGAACTGGAAGCCGTAACTGCCCGCTGCCGGGCGCGCTATCGGGAAATGATTGATGCCATCCAGCAGCGCTTCTTGGAAGCGGTGGAAAAGACCGGCTGGCCCCCCGAGACCGTTCTGCGCCAGACCCAGGTCTTTGACCAGTTCGTCGCCCCGGCGCTGGCCGCCCGCGAAAAGGTGGCCTATTTCCTGTCGGATGCGTTGCGCTTCGAGATGGGGCGCGATCTAGCCGGGGCGTTGGGCTCCCTGGGCGAAATGGACCTGCAACCAGTGGCGTCCACGCTCCCCACCATCACATTGGTGGGTATGGCCGCCCTTTTGCCTGGGGCGGATGGCGCGCTGACCATGCGCGAGGTGGGCGGCGACTTGATCCCCCACCTGGGCGAACGGTGTCTCAAAACCTCGGCCGACCGCATGAGGTTTCTTGCCGAAAAGTATGGTGATCGTTTCGTGGACGTCGAAATCAGCGCATTCCTCTCGCTGACGTCTGCGGCCAAACGTCAGGCCCGCCTCAAGAACGCTGACCTGGTGGTAGTGCGCGATTCGCGGATTGACCGTATGGGCGAGACCATCACCCTGCGCGAGGCACGCAAGTACATGACCGACCTGCTCGGCGACCTCAAGGCCGCAGCCACTCAACTGGTCCGCCTGGGTTACTGCTACATCGTCATCGCCACCGACCACGGCCACGTGCTCCTCCCGGAAGTGTTGCCGGGCGACGTCGTGACCGAGTCTCCCACCGGAGAGTGGCCTCTCAAGAAGCGGCGCAGCCTGCTGGGGCGGCAGGTCAAGGAAGGGATCGGTACCCGCGTCTTTAACGCGGCGCACGTCGGTGTCCAGGGCGATGCTACCGAACTGGTCGTACCAAATGGCTTTGGTCTCTACTCGGCTGGAAGCGGCTATTTTCACGGAGGCCTGAGCCTGCAAGAGTGCGTCTTGCCCTTGATCACCCTGCGGGCCAAAGGCCACCCGGCCGAACAGACGAGCCAGGAACTAGAGATTCACTATCGCAGCGACAAATTCACCAGTCGGGTGATTGGGCTCAGAGTCTGGTTCAACTCGCTGCTGGAGAAGAGCATCCGCGTTAGAATCGAACCCTTCGACGGTTCAGGCCCGTCTGCCCGCAAGGTGGGCGATGCTGCCGACTGCGATGCGCGCGACGAGGTCACACGCGAGGTCACCTTGATCGCCGGTCAAGACACCCCGGTGCCCGTGCTGCTCGACCCAGATTTCGACGGTGACCAGGTGGAGATCCGGGCCACCAACCCGGAGGCGCCGGTGGTTTGGGCGCGATTGACGCTGAAAAACAAGATGCTGGATTAGGTGAGAATATGCAAGCCGATGTGTTAGATCAAAAACTGACGCAAGTCTTCGCTGGCAAGGTCGTCCGCAAAGACCTGCTTCATCAAATCAAGGGTGGTGAGAACGTTCCCTCTTACGTGCTGGAGTATCTGCTGGGTAAGTACTGTGCCTCAGACGACCCGTCCGAGGTTGCCCTGGGTATCGAAGCGGTCAAGGACACGCTACACCGCAACTACTTTCGGCACGATGAGTCCAATAAAGCCCAATCGTTGGTCGAGCAACGTGGTCACCACCGCTTCATTGACCGTGTCCAGGTCCGTTACCTGCCCAGCGAAGTCAAACACTGGGCCGCGATGGACAACTTTGGCTACAGCCGTATCCACGTGCCAGAGGAGTACTACCGCCGCTACGACCGGTTGCTGGAGGGGGGCATCTGGGCTATCGTGGACCTGGAGTTTCACCCGCCCGAGATGGGCAAGCGGGAGAGCCCCTTCCACATCGCCGAATTGCGTCCCATCCAACTGGCGCGTTTCGATTTTGAAGAATTCAGCGCGGGCCGTGGTAACTTTACACGGGACGAGTGGCTGGATGTCTTGTTACGGACGACTGGCCTTGAGCCAGCGGTTTTGAAGCACCGCCTCAAGATGCTGCTCTTGACGCGGCTGATCCCCTTTGTCGAAAAGAACTATAACTTTGTCGAGTTGGGGCCGCGCGGCACCGGCAAATCCTACGCCTACAGCGAGATGTCGCCCTACTGCATTCTCATCTCGGGCGGCAAGGCCAGCGCGGCCAATCTGTTCTACAACAACGCTCGCCGCCAGGTCGGACTGGTGGGATACTGGGACGTGGTGGCCTTTGACGAAGTGGGAGGAATGAAGGCTGCCAACGTGGAGACCATCCAGATCATGAAAGACTACATGGCCAACGGGCGCTTTAGCCGAGGCATCACGCAGGTGATCGCCGATGCGTCACTGGTCTTTGTGGGCAACCTGAACCAGCCCGTCGAGACACTGGTGCAGAACAGCGCCACCGACCTTTTCCAGCCCCTACCACCCGACTTTGATCTGGCCGTGATTGACCGGCTGCATTTTTATCTGCCCGGCTGGGAGGTGCCCAAGACCTCGAAAGACATCCTGACCGTCCACTATGGTTTCGTGACCGACTATCTGGCCGAGGCCTTTCGCGCACTGCGCAAGCAAAACCTGTATGATGCCGTCGAACGGCACTATCGCTTTGGCTCGCACGTCGAAGGACGGGACGCTTCCGCCATCAGGCGGACAGTGGCCGGGTTGCTCAAACTGCTCCACCCGGACGGCGGTTACACCAAGGCTGAGTTGCAGGAATATCTGGAACTGGCAATGGAGGGCCGGCGCCGGGTAAAGGAACAACTCAAGAAACGGGGCTCCTTCGAGTTTTACAAGACCAGTTTCTCGTACATAGACGAAGAGGATGACACTGAGCGAACGGTCGGCGTGCCGGAGCAGGGTGGCACAGGCGCTATCCCCACCGATCCCCAACCGGCAGGGACTGTCTTCACCGCGGCAGCCGATACGGAAGCGCGGGTCGGACTATTCCGGCTGGAGGTCACCTTGACGGCGGGCACTGGCAAACTGCGCGTTCCGACCAGCCTCGACACGTCGCTCCGCGAGTCCCTCAACAGGGCCTTCGCCTACCTCCAGACCGTCAAAACCCGCCTCGGCATTGAGCCCCTGCTGGCACAGAAGGACATCTACGCCGAAGTCGTAGACCTTAGCGGCGGGCGCGTCGAATGTGCATGTGGGGTTGCCTTCTACGTAGCCATCATATCCGCGCTGCAAAACCGCCGTGTGCAGGGTGGCATCATCGTGATGGGCGACCTGACCATCCAGGGCAATATCAAGGGTGTCATCTCTTTGATGGAGCCCCTGGCCATCGCCATGGATAACGGCGCATTGCGGGCAGTGGTGCCGCTGTCCAACAAGTCTCAATTCGCCGGTCTGCCGGAAGACGTGGTGGAGAAGGTGGACCTGGTCTTCTATGGGGATGTAGAGCGGGCAGTGATGAAGGCATTGGAGACGTAGAGCAAGCCTGGCGTGGGAAAGTTGACGTTGGCGATCCACAACCGAAGGAAGAGAACGTATGAGTGACCGACAGACCCCCGCCATCACCGCCACAACTCACCCCCTCCCCATTTGACAGGCCTGAAACACGGCGGTATGAAAGACTGGAAAAACTACTCAGTGAACTCGAACAGCCACGTCGTCACCGAACACGCCAGGACCCTTTTGTGGAGGATTGGCCGACAGCGGAGAGGATGCCAAAAGATGCACCCAATTTGGAAGCCAAGGCGTTTTCAGTTGTCCACGTCACGTACAAATTCGAGCGGCCCACCGCCTCTGAGGCCCCCATCCCCATTGAGTTAGAGCCTCTGTTTGCCAGCGTGGAAGTGGCGGAAAATTGGCAACACCGCCCTTCCGTTGTACAATACCCCGCACAATGCCCACGCCTGTCATGCACCTGGCCCTGGCCGAGGAAATTCTGCGCAGGGATGCTCTCCCTCCCACCATCCGCCGCCTGCTGACCTGGCAGCGCGGCCCGTTCCTGCTGGGCCACACCGCGCCCGACGTCCAGACCGTCAGCGGGCAGACCCGCGACGAGACGCACTTCTACACCATCCCGCGCGCCTCTGATCGCCCGGCCTACGAGGCGTTGTTCGCAGCCCACCCGGTGCTCGCCCACGCGAAATCGCTCCCACCGGCGCAGGCCGCTTTCGTCGCCGGATATGCCGCTCACCTGCTGCTCGACGAACTGTGGCTCGACGACGTCTTCCTGCGCTACTTCTGGCAGGACTGGGACACCCGGCGAGATAAACCTCGGGCCGGAGTCTTGCGCGAGCGGCTGTTCCTGCACAACGTCCTGCGCACCTGGATGGATCGCCAGGATCAGCAGCGACTCAACGGCAGCGTAGCCACGGCGCTGCTAGAGGCCGAGCCCCGGGGCTGGCTGCCCTTCGTCGGCGACGATCACCTGCGAGCGTGGCGCGATTGGCTGGTGGGGCAAATCGGCGTGGGAGGCAGCGTGCAGACGGCTGAGATCTTCGCCCGGCGGATGGGCGTACCGGTGGCGGAGGTGGAGGCGGTGCTGCGGTCGCCACAGCAGATGGAGGAGCGCGTCTTCCGCCACATCCCACGGGCCGCGCTGCGAGCCTTTCACGATACGGGCTACGAGCGCAGTGTAGCATTGCTCGCACAGTACCTGAAGAGGCGCGGTAACCGCGCCCCTACCAACCATTGAGGAGGTCTACACGTGAACATCCTGGTCACCGGCGGCGCTGGCTATATCGGTAGTGTCGTCACTGAG
This sequence comes from Anaerolineae bacterium, assembly GCA_034430655.1. Lineage (GTDB taxonomy): Bacteria > Chloroflexota > Anaerolineae > B4-G1 > B4-G1 > JAUWNP01. The sequence goes on along the minus strand of DAOUEC010000278.1, from coordinate 2,981 downwards.
GAACTGATCAATCAAGGCGACGGGGTCGTCGTCTTCGACAACCTGCACTACGGTCACCGGGTGGCCGTCCACCCCGAGGCTATCTTTGTCGAGGGGGACCTGGCCGACCGGGCCGCCGTCGAGTCCCTGTTCGACACCTACGACGTCGAGGCGGTGATGCACTTCGCCTCCTATACGCTGGTGGGCGAGTCTATGGAGCAGCCATTCAAATACATTGGAGACAACGTCACCAACGGGCTGAACCTCCTGCAGGAGGCGGTCGCCCACGGCGTGCGCCGCTTTATCCTCTCCTCCTCCGCCAGTCTCTTCGGCGACCCGGAGCGCGTGCCGATTGGCGAAGGGGAGCGCATCATCCCTGGCAGCCCCTACGGCGAGTCCAAGAACATCCTGGAGCGCATACTCCACTGGCTGGATCGTATCTATGGCTTCCGCTACGCGGCGTTGCGTTACTTCAACGCGGCCGGAGCCCCCCCCTCCGGCGAGCGAGGCGAGGACCACGACCCCGAGACGCATCTCATCCCGCGTGTCCTGCAGGTTGCGCTGGGCCAGCGGGACAAAATCGGTATCTACGGCGACGACTACCCCACCCGCGACGGCACCTGCGTGCGCGACTACATCCACGTGACCGACCTGGCCCAGGCCCACATCCTGGCCCTGCGGGCGCTCGACGAGGGCAGCCGGGCATACAACCTGGGCAACGGCCAGGGGTTCACCGTCAAAGAGGTCATTGAGACCTGCCGGGAGGTGACCGGCCACCCCATCCCGGCCGAGGTTGGCCCCCGTCGCCCCGGCGACCCGGCCGTGTTGGTCGCCAGCAGCGAGAAGATCCGGCGAGAACTGGGCTGGAAGCCGCAGTACCCCGGCCTGCGCACCATCGTAGAGCACGCCTGGAAGTGGCATCGCACGCACCCGCACGGATATGGGGATTGATGCGCGTCGCCATCAACGCCTGGTTCTGGGATAGCCCCACCACCGGCAGCGGGCAGTACACGCGGCGGCTGGTGGAGCACCTGGCTGCGGTCGCACCGGACCTGGAGATTGTGCTAATCGCGCCTGAGGGCTACTGGTTTCAGGTTTCACGTTTCACGTTTCACGTTTCACGCGGCACGCAACCTGAAACCTGGAACCTGAAACCTGAAACAGGCAGCCTGAGAAAGGTCTGGTTCGAGCAGGTCGCCTTCCCCCGCGCCTGCCGCTACTTGGAGGCCGACGTCGCCCACGTGCCATATTGGGCGCCGCCGCTTCGTCCCTCCATCCCCACCGTCGTCACCATCCACGACCTGATCCCGCTGCTCCTGCGCGAGTACCGGCGCGGGCCACTGGTGCGGCTATACACCGCGCTGGTCAGCAAGACCGCGCAAAGCGCCGCGCTGGTGCTCACCGACTCGGAGGCTTCCCGGCGGGACATCGTCACGCACCTGGAGCTGCCAAAAGAGCGCGTGCGCGTCGTCTGCCTGGCCGCCGACAAACGCTACACCCCGACCCCCTCCCCCCTCACAGAGGGGAGCCGGAGGGGGGTCAAACCCTCCCCCCTCACAGGGGGGAGCCGGAGGGGGGTCAAACCCTCCCCCCTCCCAGGGGGGAGCCGGAGGGGGGTCGAACCCTCCCCCCTCATAGGGGGGAGCCGGAGGGGGGTGCGCTACGTGCTCTACCTGGGCGGTTTCGACGTGCGCAAGAACGTCGCCACGGCGCTCGGAACCTATCGCTGGGCCGGGCCGGCCATCGGCGAGGAGTGCCCGCTGGTCATCGCCGGGCGACTGCCGGAGCGGGACACTCCCTTCACGCCCGACCCGCGCCGGTTGGCCCGGGAGCAGGGAGTGGATGAGAGGTTCGTGCGTTTCATCGGCTTCGTGGACGAGGCCGACAAGCCCGCCCTCTATCGGGGCGCGGTGGCGCTCATCTTTCCCAGCCGCTACGAGGGCTTCGGCCTGCCGGTGCTGGAGGCGCTGGCCTGCGGCACGCCAGTCGTGGGCAGCGACGCCGCCTCCATCCCCGAGGTCGTGGGCAATGCCGGGGTGCTGCTGCCACCAGATGACGCCGAGGGGATGGCGGGTGCGCTCATCCGATTGGCGACCGACGCGGACTTCCGCGCTGAACTGAGCCGCCGCGCGCTGGCCCAGGCCGCCCGCTTCTCCTGGGAGCGCACCGCGCGGGAGACGCTGGCTGCGTACCAGGAGGTGATGGAGTGATGCTACTGCAAATCTCCTTGTTCCCACGCGCGTTGACAAATCCCCTGATTCAGGTATAATGTAGTCACACAAGAGACCACATTAGCAAGTATAGGAGGGGATATGCCTGACGTCGGTGTGCGAGAGTTGAAAGTCCGCGCCTCGGAGATTATCCGAGACGTGCGGGAGCGACGTGTCCGATACGTCATCACCTATCGAGGGCGACCGGTGGGCCTGTTGATGCCGTTGGAGGAAGCCAGGCCAACGGACCTGTCCCCCATCGGCGAGCCAGCCATGGCTGTCTGGGAAGAGTTAACCCGGCTGGGCGAGGAGATCGGCCGGGGATGGCGTTCACCTCTGACCAGCACTGAACTCTTGTCGGAAATGCGCCGGTAGGAGGTCGCTGTGACCAGCACTTACACTGTGGATGCCAGCGTCTTTCTGAACGGTTTCAACCCTTACGAGGCAGGGCACGAAGAGAGCCGTCGTCTGCTGGCCCTACTACAGAAGCAGGCAGCCCCCATCGTCGTGCCGACGTTGTTGTTGCCGGAGGTAGCCGCCGCCATCGGTCGGGGCTGCCAGGACGCCGACCTGGCCCGTAAGTTCGCCGCCGCCCTGAGCCGCCTGCCCCACCTGGTGCTGATCCCACTGGACACCACCCTGGCACAGCAGGCTGCCGACGTGGCGGCACGATACCGGCTGCGGGGCAGCGACGCCGTCTACGCTGCCGTCGCCTTGCGCTTTGGCAGCGCTCTGATCACCCTGGACCAGGAACAGCGGGAGCGATTGACCGGAGTGCTCCTCACCCGCTAC
>DAOUEC010000277.1:0-9219 GCA_034430655.1 Anaerolineae bacterium | reverse complement strand
GCAATCCACAATCCGCAATCCGCAATCCCCACCATCAGCCCCATCGCCAGCGGGAAATGCGCGTTCGCCAACAGCGCGTAGGCGGGAAATGCCTCCTGCACCCACAGGTCGGACGTCATGACGCCCAGCGTCCCCACCAGCCAACCCAGTCCCGACCCCAGCGCCGCCAGCAGGAACATTGTGCGCCGCTCACCCACGTCGTCGCTGAGACGGGAGGCCAGCGCATAGAGCGCCAGCAGCATCGCCGCGCCGCCCAGCATCCGCGCTGTGTGGTAGACCACGATGAGCGGCAGCCCCATCCGGCGCGCCACGTGCCCCAGCCATAGATAAAACAGATACACTGGTGCGCCATCGTGCGGTTCAGGAGTGTAGGGGAGACGAAACGACCAGGAGCCCGCGAGCCCCTGGCGCATCTTGGCGATGTAGGAATTGCCGTCCTGGGGATTGAAGATCAGCCCGGTGAAGTGCGCACTCTCAGGCATCACCGCCCAGGCGATGAGGTAGGGCAGGCCGCTGGCGGTCACCAGCGCCAACGTCACCAGCACGACCCAGCGCCACTCTCTGCGATTCACAGCCACTCCTGAGGTCTCCCGACCGGATGGGCGAAGGTCTCCCGACCGGGCCCTTTACGCCTCGGTCAGAAACCTTCGGCGAACGATGACGAGGGGCATTCTCGGCCAACTCTCAGTTCTCCGAAGGTCTCGGCATCACTGGCATCAAAACGCTTCTGCGGCACCTTCAAATAACGCCAGGTTTGGCCGGTTTGGGCAGAGATCTTCTCGCACCAGTCGCGGATGCTGGCATCTTTGTGCGCCACCTCCTCGTACTCGCGCCCCTTGGTCTCGACGATCCAGTTGACCTCCCCCTCCGGTGTCTGCTGCACGGCGACGAAGTCGGGGTAGTAGAACTTAATGGCGCCAGTGCTGCTCAGGTAATCCACGCGGAACCGAGTGTAGGATTCCGCCAGGGCGGCAAAGCGGAGGACGTCGGATGCACCGTCCAGGAATTGGGCGAAACGGGCTTCCAGGTCGTTGAACACGGCGCACTCGTTGAAGATGGTCTTGTCACAGGCAAGGTGCAAGCGACGCCAGGTGAAAGGTTGCGTTTGCGAGAGATGGAACGCCGCGTCCTCGAACTCGATGGCCCGCTCCTGGGTAGCCAACTCGGCAATCCGATGGCTCAGGAATTCAGCGATGCCATCCTGGAGCATCGGATCCCGCAGACGGTCCCTGATGTCCCCGCTATCCAGATCAACCTCGACGCCAAAGCAGCGACGCTGCACGTAGCCCTTGACGATCCGGTACAACTCGGCGAAGTGGCCGTTGAGATTCAGCCGCCGTTCTATGGCACGGGTGATGTCGCGCAGGAAGTCCTGGCTGAGCAACGGGCGTTCGGGGATGACGACGGCCTGGTGGACCGTGGTGCCCGTGGTGGCGAAGGCGATCTCAATCTCGATGGCCAATCTTGCTTCACCACGTCCAGTGAGCGCGTTTCCCCTTTCAGGTGGTGCGCTCGAGCCTGGCGCATCCGTGCCAGAAAAGCGGCGTCCTGAGATAGTAGATAATCTTCCATTTCGTCTCCAAAGGCTTCAAAGGCCCCGGCCGCCTCTGACATCTTCTGAAGCAAGGAAATCGGAATGGATACCATCTCGGTAGCTATGTCCTCCTCAAGAGGTTGACCTGTTTTGACTGGGTTACCCATCAATCTTCACCTCCACTGTCTCTCCACCTACGACAGATCGATTGTCAGTGCCCAAGAAAGGCAACCGTAGGAAGGCTCTCCTGAACCCGATTGGATTATAGCATACCCTGGAGTATGGGCCAACTGTTACCCTCCCCCGCAATAGCCTCTCGCTCCAGCGGGAACCGGTTGCGTGTCCTACCTATCGCACCTCCACCTCAAATACCTGGGACGTGTCGTTGCCGAAGATGTCAATCACCTTGACCAGGATGCGGTGCGTTCCCGGCGTCTCGTAGACGTGCGGATCGGTCTTGAGTTGCAGCGTGCGGTCGCGCCGGGTGCGGTAGGACGTCCAGCCGTTGACGAAGGTGTCATTCTGGAAATCCCAATCCACCGCCCAGTAGTCCACGTAGTCGGACCATTTCCTGATCTTCTCGCGCACCTCGGGCGGGATGAGTTCGTCGTTGGGGATGACGAAGTCGGTCAGTGCTACCCTGAAGGAGCGCTTCTTGCGTGAGGGCTTGATCTCCACCTCCAGGTAGGCCAATTCGTAGAAGTGAATATCACCCTTCTCGACGGCCTGCTGCTCCATCACCTCGCGGGGGATAGCGAGGAGCAGTAGTTTGATCCCTTGCGCTTTGGCCTGGCCGACCATCAGGTTTGCCAGCCCCATCTCCCACTCCCAGCCCAGGACGTGGAGTTCCTTCTGCTTCATGGCCTTGCACTCGGCCAGGCACTCGTTGATTTCGTCAATGGTGACCGGGGCGTCCACCGCGCCCACGTGGACCAACGGCGCTGCCCTTCTTGCCGTGCAGGTGCTGGGTGCCGGCCAGGGGCTGCGCGCCGTAGAGTTCCAAGATGAACTTGAGGTACTCGAAGATGAGCATCTGGCGGGGGTGTTTCTCGCCGCCGAAGGTGATTCCCTGCCAGACCTGGCGCTCATACTTACCCAGGTTGAGGATTTCGAAAGGGCGGCAGCCGGGAATCTCCATCAACCGCTTGCGGGTGGTGTGAATAGCGAAGCGGCTCATATCGCAGCCAATCCAGCGGCGGCCCAACTTCTCGGCTACGGCCAGCGTGGTGCCGGAGCCGCAGAAGAAGTCGGCGGCGAGGTCACCCTTGTTGGATGAGGCCTCGACTATACGATGCAACACCGATTCGTTTTTCTGAGTGGCGTAACCTGTTTTCTCTGTGGAGAAGCTCTTGATCTGAATAGAGTCCAAACTGTCCGAGCCGGTTAATTCAAACTCGAACGGATTGGCGTTCCACACATCTTCCATGGGATACCCTTTGCCGGTAGGTTCTCTCCCACCACGTCGTTGGTAGCCTTCTGGGTAGGGAATATACTCCTTATTGAAAGTGAAGCTTCCGGGAGTCTTCACGTAGAATAGGATGGTGTCATGATTCCGAATCCAGTTCTTGGCTGCGCTCTTGTATCCGGAAATCCAGCCTATTCGCCATATGATCTCCCGCTGAAAGCATTGCGGTCCAAAAACTTCATCTAGGATTGACTTTACGTAGTGACCAACTGTGGCATCCAGATGTACATACATGCTGCCCGTATCGGAAAGCAGCTCGTACATCAGCGCAAGCCGCTGATACATCATTTGTAGATATGAATCCAGCCCACGTCCCCAGGTATCACGGTAAGCTTTTTCTTCAAGAACCGACTGTCTCTTCACAACTTCCTCATCTCCCACCTGGGCTCTGAAGGAGAAGTCCGCCCCAGTTGCAAAGGGCGGGTCAATGTAAATCAGATCTATCTCGCCCGCAAAGTGATCCAGCAGAGAACCCATCACGTACAGATTGTCGCCCCAGATGAGCTTGTTGCGCCAGCCGTCGCCGGGTGCGGCCTTTTGCTCCTCCTCGACCCGCCAGTAGTCAAAGAGCGTGGCGACGTGTCCAGCACGTTCTTCCTCACGCTGCTCGCGGGTGGCGCGGGTCTCGTTGACCCGCTCGATGACCTGGAAAGGCAGTCTCACGCGGCGGTGCGGGACCAGGTTGCCGTCTTCGTCGTATTTGCCGGGCCAGACCAGTTCGGTGCGGGTGATTTCGATTTTGGCCATCGTGGACTACTCCTTCTCTTCTACTGCACTCGGGCTCTCCTCGGATGTCGCTGGGGGGCGGCGAATGCGCGTTCTGCTCTCGTCTGCCACCGCCAGACAGCCAACCAAGGGCTCCAACCCGTGCTCTGCCAGACGCGCCGGATAACACGCGCGACTGCTTCTCGGCCTTTACTGGATCCTTAGCCCCAGACAGACCTTGCTCGGTCACCCGCTGCGCCACGTGGCCGGCATCGCGCACCAATCTGGCATGCGATTGCCCCAGGTTCTCGTCGAGTTTGACCTTCACGCTGGCACAGCTCCCAGTGGAATGAGCTCTTCCTCTCTGGCCAACACAGCAGCGTAGGCGATGGCAGACTGTACGTCCTCCATGGCAAGGGGCGGATATTCGGCCACGATCTCTTCCGGCGACAGCCCCTCGGCCAGGTTATCCAGGATTACCGTGACCATAATGCGGGTACCCCGGATACAAGGCTTGCCGTGGCAGATATCCGGGTCCACGCTGATCCTATCCAGTAGCCTGTTGTTCATGTCTCAACTCCTTGTCTAGAGCCACAGGGCGACGCGCTCATTCCTCACTCGCGCTCCTCGCGGGTGGCGCGGGTCTCGTTGACCCGCTCGATGACCTGGAAGGGCAGGCTGACGCGGCGGGGCGGGACCAGGTTGCCGTCCTCGTCGTATTTGCCTGGCCAGACCAGTTCGGTGCGGGTGATTTCGATTTTTGGCATCGTTCGCTCCTCTTTCTTTTTGCCACGAATTGCACGAATTTTCACTAATTTCGGCATCGTTTCAAACTGACCAACTAGGCTAAGAGATCGGTTTACACTTTCTAACCTATTCTAACCTGCTGGTGGTTGCGGAAAGCCTGCCCCCCCTACATCTGGGCCGTAAGATTGGGTTTACCACACATACGGCGATAGCGCTGAGCGACAGCCATGTTCAGCACGGTAAAAGTGTAAAGCTGCCATTTTACGCTTTTGAAACGATGCCCTAATTCCTTTTCCTTCGTGTCAATTCGTGAAATTCGTGGCTATCTTAATCGTCCCCTGTCCCTGACAATAGGTCCGAAAGTCACATTCGGAGCAGACCTTGCGTTCCGGCGACCGCTTCACGGCGAAGTCGCGGGCCAGAATCCGGGCCACGACGCTATCGAAGTAGGCCCCGGCCCCGGCTACTTTCTCCGCTTCGTAGGGGAAGAACATCAGCGCGTCCTCTCGTCGTGCTTCGCCGGTCCAGTACAAAGCCAGCCGCTCTGGGCGCTTGCCGTAGCGCTGCTCCAGGATGTGCGCGTAGATGAGCAACTGCTGATAGTAGTGCGACAGCCGCTGGTCGTCACCCTGGGGCCGGGGCTGGGACTTGAAGTCCAATAACTCCAATTTGTCATCCTCGCCCAGCAGCAGATCCACGCGGCCAGTTAGAATGTAGTGCTCCTTCTCCAACGAGACGTCCACCTCGGTCTCAATCACCTGCCCCATCCGGTCCTGGTTCTGCCCAAAGTAGTTCTGCACCTGCTCAAGGGCCACCTGCCGTTGGGCATCGCTGATGGGCCGGTAGCCAGCATTGACCAGGCTGCGGAAGTTGGCATCGAACATGCCTGGGATTGCCTTTTCGATCAGGCGCAGCGACTGGCCCTCCAGAACCCAGCGATGGACGTCTTCTATAGTCTGGTGGACCAGAGAGCCGAAGAATATCTCTGCCGAGCGCGAGGGGGCAAACTCGTACTCACGGAAGAACTGGTACTGGCGCGGACAGGTCTCGTAGACCTTGAGGTGGTTGGTGAAGGAGAACGTCTTTTTCAGAGGCACCTGTTCCTTGAGTTCAAAGTGCTGCGCGGCGAGCAAGTCTTGCTGGACGTAAGGCCACTGGGGCAACCCCTGCCAAATGGGGTTGAAGTGCGGTTTTGGTGTGTCGGTGGTCGTCAGCACCAGCAGTTTCTCAGCCCGGGAAAAGGCCACGTAGTGTAATCGCATGCGGTCGAACTCGGTGATGCGCTTCTCCGGCTCAAAAGGTTCGCGGTGGTAAAACGGCCCCAGCAGCCGGTCCACCTGCTTCGACGAACTTATCTTAGCCGCCAGGGAGCCCACAATCACCACCGGAAACTCCAATCCCTTGCTCTGGTGGATGGTCATCACCTGGACGTGCCCGGAGGGGAAGGGGCGGTCGGGGTCCTCGTACTCGTTGATGCCGCCCATGTACAGGAAGCGCAGGAAACTGTTGAAGAAGTGCAGGCGGATAAAGCCTCGGTTGGCGTAGGTGATCACGGTGTAGTGGTAATAGTGCTGGAAGATCGCCAGCAGTTGGCTGAAGATGGCAAGATTACGAGCACGATTCTCGTTGCCCATCATACTTGCATACGGCTCGTGGGCGATGAACTCGTAGAGGTAATCGGCCAGGTGGCGATTGAGGGTTTCGCCCTCCCGCAACCCCTCGATCTCGGCAACACGCCGCTGCAGTGTCCGGGCCAGGGGATGACCAGCCACCACGCCGGCACGGGCCAGCCCGGTCAGACAACCATCCACGTAGCCGGCCAGGTCCTGCAAGGCGTAACCGCTCAGGTTGCCCCGGTTGTTCCCATACCAACCCAGCAGCACGGCGAAGCAGCCCACCACCAGGCGTACTTCGTCATTATCGAAGTATGTCCGGGCCCGTGGTGCAAAAGCCGGGATGCCGTGATGTTCTAACGCCTGGACGAACGGAGCGGAGTGCCGGCTGCGTACACTGTGCAGCAACAGCGCCACCTGGTTGTAGTCCTCAATGACTTCGCCCTCTTTGAGGAAATCCACCAGATCTGCCATCCGATTGGCCTCATCGGTCCGATTCGCGCCCCAGATGGCAAACACGGCGGGGTAGTCGGGGTGGTCATCACCCTCGTTTGGTTTGATGGTCTTGGCGTAGCGGAAATCAAAGGGTGAATTGGGGTTCGACCAGTCGCAGCCGGCCATAAAGCGGTTGTAGCCCGCGATGATCCGCTCGTGGGAGCGGTAGTTCACAGTCAGGCGAACCTGGGGGCAGGAGTTGAAGTGCTTGCTAAACTCGAGAATGTTGCGCACCGTCGCCCCCCGGAAGCGGTACAGGCTTTGGTCGTCGTCGCCCACTACGCAGAGATTGTCCTGCGGGTGAGCCAGTCTCAGCAGTAGTTGCTCCTGGACGTAGTTCGTGTCCTGGTACTCATCCACCATCACGTAGCGGACCTCTGCCTGCACCTGTTCGCCGATGTCAGGATCGTGCAGAAGATCGTAGAATAACTTCTGTTGGTGGGCGAAGTCCATCCGGTCCCGCTCACGCAAGGCTTCTTCGTAGCGCTGATAGGCTGCGCCAAGTTGCTGTAGGAACCCGTCACCGCTGGCAATTAGAGCCTCAGGGTCCACCAACTCCTCGGTTGTCTTGTTGAAGAACTCCGTCAACCCCCTGATAGTTGTCCAGCGGGTAGACCACTTTCCCAGGTACTTGCCCTCACCACCGCCTTCGACACCCCCTCTCCCCCTTCCCCCCCAAAGTTGGGGGGGGCCAAGGGGGGGGCGGAGAGGAAGACGGGGGGTGAGGGACGATAGCATCAAAATTCTCGAACAGGAACAGGGCCTGTGTCAGTTCGTCTAACACCTCGTATCCGGCGCCCAGCCAGGTGTGGTGACGGAAGCGGGTGAGGTGATCGTTGCAGATTCCGTGAATGGTGCCGACCTGGAGCCGTGAGAGATCGCCCGTGTAGCCCAGGGTACGGGCCGCCTGGGCGACCCGGTCTCGCAGCTCGAAAGCGGCCTTCTCGGTGAACGTGCAGAGCACGATCTCCCTGGGCTCCGCTTTGTCCTGGAGCAGGATGTTCAGCGTGCGCACCACCAGCACCAGCGTCTTGCCCGACCCCGGCCCGGCGATGATCAGCAGCGGGCCAGCAGTGCGAGCCACAGCCTCCTGCTGGGCCTCGTTGAGAAAAGGATAGTGTTGCTTAATGGCAGGGTGTAGTTCCAAACTTGTAGTATCTCCAAGACCTCCGAGGTCTTTGAGGCTTCGAACTTACAGCAAACCATTCTCTCGGAAGCTAAAATAAGTGTCGCGCGACACGATGATATGATCGTAGACGGAGACATTCATAGTCTTTGCCGCCAGTACCAAACCGCGCGTGAGTGTCTTGTCGAATTCGGAGGGCGTCACGTTACCGTCGGGATGGTTGTGCACAAACACCAGCATCGCAGCATGCGCCTCCAGGGCGATCTCCATAACCTTGCGGGGGTACACGGCCGCCTGATTCACCGTGCCTTCAGCGACGTCTCTTTCATCCACGATGGCGAAGTTGCCATCCAGGCAGATCACGCGGAACTTCTCATTCGGCTCAGCGCCCATGCTGACGATGCAATACTGGATCAGGGCCTCGGGGCTATCGGGCGAGAAACGAGCCTGGCTCGTCTGCTGAAGGTAGCGCGCGGCCGCTTGCTTGACGAAGTGAATCAGCGTAACCGCTGCCAGGCCGACTCCCTCAACATCTTCCAGCTCCTCAGGGGAGGCATCAAGGACGCTTTTGAAGGAGCCGAAACGCTCGATGAGGGCTTTGGCCACCGGTTTCACATCTTTCTGACGAGCAATGAACAGTAAGAGCAATTCCAGAGCCTCGTAGTCCTGGAATCCCTCCAGTCCTTGCTGGAGAAAACGCTTGCGGACGCGCTCACGGTGGCCGTGGTAGTGCTGTTTCTGCATATCAGTTGTCCCAGACGTCTCTGCTCGCCGGTGGCAACGAAACCGGGGCAGTCTCCAATCCAGACCAACCACTAATAATACACCCGCTGACGTTTGACAGCCAGCGGGCGTCGTCATAACATTGAGGCCGCTAGGGCAACACGCCCGCCTAGCCTAGCCTCGGGCTTTGGGGAAGCTGCGAGACTTTTTGCATGGGCATTGTAGCACAATAGAGCAGGAAGGGCAAACTGACATTTGCAAGCGTATCACGCCAGGGACAGACTGGCCCCGCCGCTGCCACATGGAGCGTTGAAACGCCCCGCTGATACTCAAAACCTGTTGGAAACAGGTTTCGCCAGTGCGTTTTGCCCCCTCTCACAATTGTAATACAATGCTAGAAACCATTCATCACAGGAGGGATAGCCATGCGCGCAAAACCAAACGCGAGTCACACCCATGCTCAAGTCGTAAACGCCTGGTGTATGTACGACTGGGCCAACAGTGCCTACGCTACGACGGTGATGGCCGCCATGCTGCCACCCTACTTCAGCAGCGTGGCACAGGGGGCTGGCTTCACCGGAACGCAGGCTTCCAGCATGTGGGGCTACGTGACCTCATTGACGATGCTGGTCATCGCCCTCTTAGCCCCCGTTCTGGGAGCCATCGCGGACTACACCGGTTCCAAGAAGAAGTTTATGTTCGGCTTCTTCGTCGTCGCCGTCGCCTTCACCTCGCTCCTGGTCTTCATCGGCACGGGTGACTGGCTGCTCTGCCTGATCTTCTTCGCCCTGGCCGGCATCGGCAACGCCGG
>DAOUEC010000276.1:0-5966 GCA_034430655.1 Anaerolineae bacterium | reverse complement strand
GGGGGGGAGAGCCCCCAGCCCCCCCAACAAGGGAAGGAGGGTTCAACACCCCGGCGAAGGTGACCTCCTCAATCTCGCCTACGCGCCGCTGGTGGATGTCCAGATCGCGATAGGTAGCACGGTACTCGACGTTGGTGGGAAGCACCACCACGTCCAGGTCGTAGATCTTCTGAAACTCCTCGGCCTCGGAGGCGGCGGTCCCCGTCATCCCCGCCAGTTTCTCGTACATGCGGAAGTAGTTCTGGAAAGTGACAGTGGCGTAGGTCAGGCTCTCGCGCTGCACCGCTACATCCTCTTTGGCCTCAATTGCCTGATGCAACCCCTCAGAGTAACGCCGGCCGCGCAGCAAACGGCCGGTGAATTCGTCCACGATGATAACCTGGCCATCCCTGACGATATAATCCTTGTCGCGCTTATAGACAACGTGGGCGCGCAGTGCGTTGTCGAGGTAGGGCAGCATGTGGGCATGCCTGGAATCGTAGATGCTCTCCCCCGCTCCGACCTCCGGAAGCACCCGCTCGACGTGCCTCACCCCCTGCTCCGTCAGTGTGACGATCTGCGTCCTTTCCTCCAGCACATAGTCGCCGTCCGGCTCCTCCCGCTCGACGCTCTCGGGGCTGCTGGGTCGCAAACGGCGCACAATGTTGGCAAAGCGGCGATAGAGTTCCGAAGATTCCTCGGCTGGACCGGAGATGATGAGCGGCGTGCGCGCTTCGTCAATCAGGATGTTGTCCACCTCGTCAATGATGGCATAATGGAGTTCCCGCTGCACGCATTGGCTCAGGTCGCGTACCATGTTATCACGCAGGTAGTCGAAGCCAAACTCGTTGTTGGTGCCGTAGGTAATGTCCGCCTGATATGCTTCTTGTCGCCGAACTGGACGCCAGTGGACCAACCGTTCGTCTTCCAAATTGCCTGCAGAGTCAACATAACCAGAGTCGTAGATGCCAGAGAACTGAGGGATCACCAAGCCTACGCTAATCCCCAGGGCCTCGAAAACCGGTCCCATCCAGCCGCCATCGCGCCGGGCCAGATAGTCGTTCACCGTCACCAGGTGGACGCCCTTCCCCTCCAGCGCATTGAGGTAGAGCGGCAGCGTGGCGACGAGGGTTTTCCCCTCGCCAGTCTTCATCTCAGCGATCTTCCCCTGATGAAGGAGAACACCACCGATCAGTTGCACGTCGTAGTGGCGCAGGCCGATGGTGCGCTTGGCCGCCTTACGCACAGCCGTGAAAGCCTCGGCCAGGACATCGTCGAGTGTCTCGCCGTGCGCCAGGCGCTGGCGGAACTCATCGGTCTTAGCCTGCAGTTGAGCGTCGCTCAGCGCCTCGAACTCTGGTTCGAGTTCCTCGTTGATGCGCTCGACCACTTTCTGGAGCCGGGCGATTTCGCGCTGATCGGAATCGCCGACGACTTTCTTGAACAGCCCCCGCAACATCAATCCCTTCAACTCCTCCACGAGATTGTTTACCTATTATACTCACAGGTGGCGCAAATGCAAACAGCCCTCGACCCGCTACGTGAACATTTCGCCGCTTACCTGCCCCATCCGGCGAGCATCGGGAGAATCGCTCAGACCGTCACTCAGGTGCTGGAGAATGTCAATGAGCAATGACAAATGACCAATGACCAATGACCAATCTCCAAAACCAGTCGCTAACTAGTTCCCGGTACAAAACGCTCCAAGCCCCCGTCTCGGGGGCGGCCCATGCAGCGAGCAGCCACTTTTTACATGGTGTTCTTGCCCATGACGCCCCCGGGGACGGGGGCTGGGAGCACTGGAAAACAGTGATGATCACCCGCCACGGACGACCGGCCGGCTACCTCATCGGCTATGAAGCCCTGAACCGACTGCTGGATCGTCTGGAGGACATGGAAGATCTCTACTGGATGTATCAGGGCCTGGCAGAGTACAGAGCCGGAGAGGGACGCCCCTTCGAGGAGTTCGTCGCGGAACTGGAGAGCCGTGAGCAATAGGTACCCTAAGGGCTACTCCCACTTCAACAAGAACCCCCGATACATCTCACTTCTTCCCGGAAAGCGTTCGTCCTCCGGCAAACCGTCGCCCCCATTCAGCGCTGCCCGCACCGCATTGCGGGAAACGGGGAGGACTTCATCGTCGCCCATCGCCGCGATTTCCGCAGCCGAGAAGTAGGCCACCCGATCTACCTCCACGCCGTCAGGCACGAGGTCGCCCCTGAGGGGGCGCATCCGAAAGAGCACGAACACCGCCCCACCCCGCTCCGTGTACCGCGTGCGCAAGCCAATCACGTCCACCACCTCCGCACTCACCCCCGTCTCCTCCCACACCTCGCGCACGGCGGTCTGATCGAGCCGCTCGTCGTGGGTGGCGTGGCCGCCCGGTAGTATCCAGCGCCCCTTTCCCTCTCCGTAGGTATGCCGGACCATAAGCACCCGTCCCTGATGGACCACCGCCCCCGTAGCGCCCACCTCCCACCGTCTCTCGTCAGCCATACTCTCCTCTCTGCAATCTGCAATCTGCAATCTGCTACCACACCCGGCAGACCAGCCCCTTCAGATACGCCCCCTCCGGGAAGGTCAGCGCCACCGGGTGATCGGCCCCCTGGTTGAGGTGGCCGACGATCTGCGTCTCCCGCTCCGCGTCCACCGCCGCGCCGAAGACGATCTTCTGGAACAGATCGGCGGAGACCGCGCCCGAGCAAGAGCAGGTGAACAGCACCCCGCCCGGCCGGAGCAACTGGAAGGCCAGCAGGTTGACGTCTTTGTAAGCCCGCGTCGCTCGCTCCACCTCCCGCCCACTGTGGGCGAACTTGGGCGGATCGAGCACGACGACGTCGAATTTCCGGCCCTGAGCACGGTAGCCGCGCAGGACGCTGAAGACATCGCCCTCCGCATACTCGACGCTGCGACGCTCGAAGCCGTTGAGAGCGAAGTTGCGCCGCGCCAGATCCAGCGCCGGAGCCGAACTCTCGACCAGCGTGACCCGCGCCGCCCCTGCCGCCGCCGCGCAGACGCCGAAGGCCCCGGTGTAGGCGAAGGCGTCTAGCACCTCCGCCCCCTCGCAGAAAGCCGCCAACAGCGCCCGATTCTCCCGCTGGTCCAGGTAAAAGCCCGTCTTGTGGCCCTGCCGGACGTCCACCAGGAAGCGATGACCGTTCTCCAGCACCTCCACCAACTCCGGCGGCTCCTCCCCCCACAGCGGACCCGCGCGCTTCCCCAGCCCCTCCTTCGCCCGTACCTCCACGTCGGAGCGCTCGTACACACCTCGCACACCCGAACTACCCAACGAACCAACCAACAAATCAACCAACTCATCCTTCCACCGTTCGATCCCCAGGGTCAGAAACTGGACCACCAGCCACTCCCCATATCGATCCACAATCAGCCCCGGCAGGTAGTCCGATTCGGCGTGCACCAACCGGTAGGCAGTGGTGACCGGGGGGCTCGGCCGGAGACCTTCGCCCAACGTGAGTGCCCCGCCCAACGCGAGTGACTGGCGGGCGGCGATGGCCCGCTCCAGCCGCCGCCGCCAGAACTCTCGATCAATGGCCTCATCCCGCTCCCAGGTCAGCAACCGCACCGCGATCTGGGAGCGCCGGTTGAGAGTGCCCCGCGCCAGCCAGTTGCGGCCTGCGTCGCGCACCTCGACCACGTCACCGTCAGCCACCTCCCCTTCGATGCGCTCGATCGCACCGGAGAAGATCCAGGGATGGCGTTGCAACACCGGCCTGGCGCGTTTGCGCTTGAGGATCACCGCCCCACTCACGCTACTATTCGTCACTTACCCGTTTACTCGTTTACTCATTGCTTCATTGTTCATTGTCTCATTGTTCATTCAGATCACCCCGACCGCTCTACCCGCTCGCTCAAAGACGTCCAGCGCGTAGGCGATGTCCTCCTCCGAGTGAGCCGCCGTCACGTTGGCCCGCAGCCGCGCCAGCCCGACCGGCACGGCGGGGGAGACCACTGGCAGCACGAAGATGTTCTCCTCCTGGCACAACTTCGTCATCTGGAAAGCCCGCTCGTCCTCGCCGCAGATGATGGGCACGATGGGGGTCTCGCTGTTGAGCGTGTTGAAGCCCCGTGCCTTGAGCCCGCCCAGGAAGAGTCTGACGTTGCGCTGGAGTGTCTTCACGCGCCACGGCTCCTCTTCGATCACCTCGAACGACGCCGTGGCGGCGGCGGTCTGAGCCGGAGGCAGCGAGGCCGAGAAGACGAACGCCCGCGCTACGTGCTTCAGATACGTGATAATCTCCTGGCTCCCCGCCACGTAGCCGCCGACGCTGGGAATGGGCTTGGAAAGCGTCCCCATGTACAGATCAATGGCGTCTTCGAGCCCGAAGTGCTCCTCGATGCCATGGCCCGTCTCGCCCAGCACGCCCACGCTATGGGCCTCATCTACCATCAGCAATGCCTCGTACTCCCTACACAGCCGGCTGACCTCCGGCAGGTTGATGATGTCGCCGTCCATGCTGAAGACGGCGTCCACGACGACCAGTTTACCGGCGTCAGTACCGGCCTGCTGCAAGCACCGTTCCAGGTCGGCCATGTCGTTGTGGCGAAAGCGCGCAAACTTGGCGCGGCTGAGCAGGCAGCCATCCACGATGCTGGCGTGGTTGTACTTGTCGCAGATGACGACGTCGTTACGGCCCATCACGAGCGCCGACACCGTCGCCAGGTTGGTGACGTAGCCGCTGGAATAGACGATGGCCGCCTCAGCCTTCTTGAAGCGGGCGATGGTCTGCTCCAGTTCGTCGTGCAGCGGCAGCGTGCCGGCCAGGATACGAACGCCGTGGGTGCCCGTCCCGTAGCGGGCCAGCGCCTCCTGCGCCGCCGCCGTAATTTTCGGATGGCCCAGCAGGCCCAGGTAACTGTAACCGGCGAACAGGAGCATGCGCCGCCCGTTGACCGTGACCCAGACCCCGTCCAGTTCAGAAATGGGCTGCAAGTAGAAATACAGTCCATTCCTCCGGAGATCGGCTACCCGCTGGTTCATCTCTTCGATACGTCTGTAAATCGAATTCATTATGGCTATTCCTCCCAGTGAAGATTTCACAGATTATAACACACTTCGCACTTTAGGGTACGCTAAAGACGAGGCGGCTCCACGGTGGAGCCGCCGATCTGCTTTGGTAGGGATCAATCCACAGGGATCATTCCAGCAGCAACGACAACTGCCCCTCGTCAACCATCGGCACGCCCAGTTGCTGTGCTTTGCGATACTTGGTGCCGCCGGGCGCCTCCCCCACCACCAGGTAGTCCGTCTTGCGACTCACGCTGCCGGTGACTTTCCCGCCGTGCCGCTCAATGAGCCGCGTCGCCTCCTCGCGGCTCATCGTTGGCAGCGTCCCGGTGACGACGAAGGTCAGGCCCGCCAGTGGCCCCTCGGCCGGCGCGGCAGGGGCCTCCTGCTCCAGTCTCACCCCCGCCCGGCGCAACCTCTCGATGAACTCCTGGTTACGCGGGTGGGCAAACCACTCCACGATGGCCCCAGCGGTATGAGGCCCCATCCCCTCGATGGCCTCCAGTTCCTCGCGACTGGCCGCCGCCAGTTTGTCCAGTGAGCGATAGTGCTGCGCCAGCAACTGCGCCACGATGCCCCCCACCCCCCGCATGCCCAACGCGGCGATGACCTGCGCCAGCGGCCGCTCCTTGCTGGCCTCAATAGCCGCCAGCAGATTATCCGCGCTCTTTTCGGCGAAACCCTCCAACGGCAGTATATCCTCCCGCTTGAGATAGTACAGGCCGGCGGCGTCCTGCACCAGATTGCGCTCCACCAAAAGTTGCGCCGTCCGCTCGCCCAGCCCCTCGATGTCCATCACGGCGGCGAAGTAGTTCACACGCCTCACACGCTGCTCCGGGCAGGCCACGTTGATGCAGTAGACCGCCACCTCGCCCTCCGGCGAGACCACCGGTTCGCCGCACGAGGGGCAGACCTCCGGCATCCGGTACACCTTCTCCTCCCCCGTGCGCGCCGCGACCAC
>DAOUEC010000275.1:0-11272 GCA_034430655.1 Anaerolineae bacterium | reverse complement strand
GCGAACAGGTGCTAAACACCCTCGAAGTGGCCTTTGCCACCCCCGTGGAACTTACGTATCAGGAGCAGCGGCTGTCTCTATTTCCCGACAGTGTCGAGTTGTGCTACAATGCCGAGGAGACGGCAGCCAATCTGGACGCGGTGTTGGAGGCACAGGGCGGGCTTGATGGCTTCATTGCCCACATTCTGCGCCGTCCTGCTGACCCTGTTGATGTCCCCGTGGCGGTCAATTACTCGGATGAGCGGCTCGATGGCTTCCTGGCTCGCATCGCCAGGCAGTACGACCGGCTGCCGCAGGAGCCAGTCCCGCTCCCGGCCAGTCTGACCTTCCGCCCTGGTCAGCCGGGCTGCGCACTGGACGTCGAGGCATCTCGTGTCCGGCTCGCTGCAGCCCTCGTCTCGCCTACCGACCGGCAGGTTGAATTGGTCGTGCAGACGGAGGAAGCACCGCCGCTGGAGATAGAGGTACTGGGCCAGTTGCTCCAATCCCTCCTGAATGATCACGAGGGCCTGATAGCAGGCATCTTCGTCAAGTACCTGCAAACCGGGGACGAATTGGAGATCAATGCCGACGTCGCCTACGCTGGATTGAGCGTACTCAAAATCGCCATTCTGGAGGAGACCTACCGCGTCCTCGACCATGATCCAGATGTCGAAATGACCAGACTGCTCAGCGAGACGATGACGCTCAGCGAGAATGTCACCGCCAACTTGTTGCTGCGTGATGTCATTGGCGATGGCGATGGGAACCAGGGGGCCAGGAATCTCACCGACTCGATGCTTCGCCTGGGGTTGGTTAACACTTTTATGGCGACTCCCTACGACGAGGAGAGCGTCCCGCCGACTATCGTCACCCCGGCCAATTCGCGTACCGACATCACGACCGATCCTGATCCCTATATGCAGACTACACCGCTGGACGTGGGGTTGCTGTTGGAGATGATCTATCAGTGCAGCCACGGAGGCGGTGCGCTGATGGTTACTTACCCCGGCGCCTTTACTGCTGATGAGTGCGGTCAGATGATCGAATGGATGAGTATGAACCGTATTGATAGCCTCATCGAGGCCGGGGTTCCAGTAGGAGTCAGCGTGGCACACAAACACGGCTGGACGGGCGATACTCACGCCGATGCGGCGATCGTATTCGGCCCAGGCGGCGATTTTGTGCTGGTTGTCTTTCTTTATCGCCCTGAGTGGCTGGAATGGGAGGAAGGTGCGCCTCTGATTGCCGACATCGCCGCAGCGACCTACAACTACTTCAATCCCTCGCAATAGATCTTGACTGCGCCTGTTTCGTTGCTGCGAACGCGAATCGCCAGACTGTGGCCCACTGATTGCATGTTTACCCATTTGGCTTATAATTACATTAGCCACACTTGAGATTCGCGAAATGGGCACAGCCGGGCATACGCAAAACGTGGGGGAGTATTAGCGTAGTCACGATGTGAAAATGAGTCCGAGCATGAAATCCCTTGAAACCCGTTATGTTCCGGTACCCGGTTCTTCTTCCAGCGCACCTGCCGCGCGGGAGCCGGGGCCCTCGGCGGGAACGCAGGCCTCAGCCCATCCGAAGGGGCCGGATGCGCAGCATATCTCCTCCTCACCCCAGCCGCCTGAATCTATGGGGGGCCAACTCTCCGACGGTCACTTGCTTCAGAATCGCTACCGCATTCTTGGTGTATTGGCCATTGGTGGTATGAGCGCCGTTTACAAGGCCCAGGACCTGCGTTTCTCTAGCGTTATTCGACTGTGTGCCGTCAAGGAGATGCTCAACACCGCTACTGATCCCCAGGTACGGGCTATGATCGTGCGCAATTTCGAGCGCGAAGCCAATATCCTCGCTACCCTCAGTCACCCGGCTATCGTTAAGGTTTACGACTACTTCACCGAAGGTGATCGCAGTTACCTTGTCCTCGAATACGTGGAAGGCAAAGATCTGGAAGCCGTCCTGGCCGAGACTGAGGGCTTCTTGCCGGAGGCACAGGTGGTGCATTGGGCCATCCAGGTTTGCGAGGTGCTAAGTTATCTTCATAGCCACGAGCCCCGGCCGATTATCTTCCGCGACGTCAAACCCTCCAACATCATGCTCGATGGGCACGGCCGTATCAGGTTGGTGGATTTCGGCATTGCCAAGATGTTCCAGAGCGGTCAGAAGGGCACGATGATCGGCACCGAGGGCTACTCACCGCCAGAGCAGTATCGAGGCAGCGCCGAACCGCGGGTAGACGTCTACGCCCTGGGGGCTACGATGCATCACCTGCTCAGCAAGCAGGACCCGCGACTGGAGCCACCGTTCTCCTTTCACGAACGCCCTATCCACAAGACGAATCCCCTCGTCTCCCGTGAACTGGCGGAGGTTGTCAACCGGGCGCTGGAATATGACATCAACAATCGCTACGGCTCGACCGAAGAGATGCAGCGTGCATTGATGAACCTGAGCTCGGCCCGTGGCATAAGCGGAACGGCCCCCTTCGGTGTTCCGGCCTTCATAAGCGGCGACGTTCTGGCCCTGTGGCGTTTCGCCTGTGAGGACGAGGTCCGCTCCTCGCCGGCGGTGCATAACGACGTCGTTTACGTAGGCGCTTACGACAACAACCTCTATGCCATCAGTGCCGATAATGGGAAGTTCCTATGGAAGTACCCCACCGGAGGTGGTATCGCTTCGTCCCCCTGTGTGCACGAAGGGCGTGTGTTCGTCGGCTCAGCAGACCGGGTGCTCTATGCGATCAACGCGGATACGGGGCGCATCTCGTGGACCTGCCCCACCCAGGGCGGCGTGTGGTCATCACCTCGCGCTGCGTTTGGTCACGTATTCTTTGGCTCAGACGACCGGCATCTCTATGCGACCAATGTCCATAGCGGCCGCGTTGCCTGGGCTTTCGAGGCGGAGGGGCCGGTGCGCTCTTCGCCAGCCATCGGAAATGATACCGTCTACGTGGGATGTGAGGGGGGAATAGTCCATGCTGTGGACATCAGCGGTCAATTGCGCTGGCGTTTTCGTGCCCGGCGTGGCGTGACTTCCTCTCCTGCCCTCACTGAGGAGATGGTCTACGTGGGCTGCCAGGATTGGCACGTCTACGGCCTGGACATCCGCTCAGGTTGGTCGGCGTGGCGCTATCGCACTGGCGGAGCAGTTGTGTCCTCACCTGCTATCAGCGAGGACCTGGTCTTCGTTGGCTCGGTAGATGGTTACCTTTATGCGCTGGATGCTGAAGGCGGGCATCTCGTCTGGCGCTATGCTACGGATGGTCAGGTGACCTCCTCTCCAGCCGTAGCCGAGGGGGTGGTATACTTTGGCTCAGTGGACGGGGCTATCTACAGCCTGGATGCTCAAATGGGCGCTTTGCGCTGGCGCTTTCAGACTGACGGGCCGGTGACGTCGTCACCCACGGTGGTGGACGGCGTGGTCTACATCGGGTCAACAGACCGTTACGTCTATGCGCTCCCTGCCTGAGGCTTGTCCTGAGTTTGTCGAAGGGCTGTACCCGTTTGGCGGTTAAAACTGTTTTCTGAAATGGTATTTTGGGGTTGCATTTGGCCTCATTTTGTGATACATTAAATGAAAGTCACGCAATTCGTACGCAACCTTCTAGGACCAGGGAAGGCATCTATGTCTCCTGCAAGCCCCTCGCCTCCGCCTGTGGCGGCGTCCGCTCAGCCCAGGCTCGAGGTCGGATGGGCTACTGACGTGGGTGAGGTGCGTCGCCACAATGAGGATACAGCGCTGGTCATCACAGCCGCCCACGAGGGCGACGCTTCAGTGTCAGCGTATGGTCTCTTCGTCATGGCCGACGGCATGGGAGGACAGCAAGCCGGAGAGGTTGCCAGTTCGCTGGCAGCACGCACCGTGGCTCATCACATCGTGAGCCAATTCTATCTGCCGGTCCTCATCAGTCACGAGCATGACGCCGACCAACCTGCCCTAAAAGAGGTGCTCGTGGACGCAGTGCGGGCGGCCAACAGTGCTGTGGCGGATCGGGTACCCGGTGGGGGGACGACCCTGACCTGCGCGCTGGTGCTTGGCTCACGAGCCTACGTCGCCCACGTAGGTGACAGCCGGGCCTACATTGTCACGGAGGAAGGACTGGATCAGATCACCCACGATCATTCACTCGTGGACCGTCTGGTCGAGTTGGGACAACTTACGCGCGATGAAGCCGCTGTTCATCCGCAGAAGAACGTGCTATATCGCGCCGTCGGCCAGAGTGGTGTGTTGGAAGTGGACACCTACGTGCGAACTATTCCCCGGGGGGGGCGTCTGCTGCTGTGCAGTGACGGAATGTGGAACATGGTGAGTGAGGCAGAGATAGCCAGCATTATCATGACCTCCTCCTCGCTTCAGGCAGCGTGCGAGAGTCTGATCGCTGCCGCGAATCGGGCTGGAGGATGTGACAACATCACTGCCATCCTGGTAGAACCGCCACCGAGTTAGGACATGTGAGCATGGACGTCGAGAAGGATTACTACGCCATATTGGGGGTGACCCAGTCTGCGACCGACGAGGAGATCAAGCATGCCTATCATGCCCTGGCGCGCCGTTATCATCCCGACAGCCGGGTAGAGGATGTCTCAACGTCATTGTTCCGCGAGATCCAGATAGCCTACGCTGTCTTGAGCGATCTGCATCGCCGCCGTGCCTACGACCGGCGACGGGCCGAGTCAGGGTTGGGTGAGGAGGCAGTGCTTTCCTGGGAGATCCTGTTGAGTCAGAACCAACTCTGTTCTCTCCACGAGGAGCAGGTTATCTATCTCCTGATAGAGATACAGCCGGTTTCAGCCGCACGGGGCGAACGTCTCCCGCTTAATTTGTGCCTGGTGATTGATCGCAGCACCTCGATGCAGGGAGCGCGGCTGGAACACGTCAAGGGAGCGGCACACCAGATCATTGATGAACTGCACGACGATGACGCTCTGGCGGTGGTCACTTTTCACGACCGGGCCGAGGTCGTGCTGCCCAGCCAGTTGGGCGTCAACCGTGCCCGTGCCAAGGCCAAGATCTCCACCATCTGGGCCAGCGGCGGGACCGAGATTCTGCAAGGTATACGGGCCGGACTGGCGGAACTCGAAAAGCGCCATAGCAAGCAGATCACCAGTCACCTGATCCTGCTCACCGATGGTCAGACCTACGGTGATGAGGAAGATTGCGTAGCCGAGGCCCGGCAGGCAGGGGCACGACGCATTGGCATCACAGCCATGGGCATAGGCGAGGATTGGAACGATGCCCTGCTCGATGAGATCGCAGCCCAGAGCGGAGGGGTCTCTGCTTACATCGCATCGCCTGGTCAGGTGCGTACGCTGTTGCAGCAGAGGGTGCGTGGCCTGGGGGCTGTTTTCGCTCAAGGATTGACGCTGGAGACCCGCTGCGCTGAAGGAGTGAGGATAGAAAACGCCTTTCGCGTCTCGCCCTACCTGGAATATCTCACTCCGGCTGGCGGCGTGGTCAGTCTGGGTGCACTGCAAGCCGACGCACTATTTGCTATCGTGTTGGAGGTGGGTGTGGCCCAAAAGCCGGCCGGAGACCATCGGCTATTGCAACTTGAACTCACAGCTGACATCCCGTCCCTGGGTCGCCAGGGAGATAAACTGCGGTGCGATGTTCGCTGCACTTTCACATCTACCGAGCCACCGCCTCAACCGGTGCCGACGGCCATTCTGAGCGCGTTGAGCAAGATCACCCTCTATCGTATGCAAGAGCGGGCCTGGGATGCGCTGGAGAGTGGGGACGTCAACACGGCAACTCGCCAACTGGAGATGGTGGCCACGCGCTTGTTCGATCTGGGAGAGGTCCAGTTGGCCCGGTCGGCAATGCTGGAGGCTGGACGCATTGCTAAAGGTGGCGATCCAACAGCCAGAGGACGCAAAGAACTCAAGTACGGCACACGCAGTCTGACTATTGCTTCACGGAGAAAGACTCATGATTGAATGTCCATCTTGCGGACGTAAACACCGTCCTGGCACCTTGTTCTGCAGCGAGTGCGGGGTGTATTTGCCCACCGGTGGCCCTCTGCGGACTGAACCTCTCCCCGAGGAGGAGTTGCCTATCTCGCGAGCAAATCCGTGGGCCAGTGAGCCCGTGGAAGAGGCCGGCGAGATCGCTCCCGTATCATTGTGCATCAAGGTGCTATCCACTGACCGCCAGATCCAACTGCCAGCCACTGCCGAGGTGCACATTGGGCGTCTCGACGCGGCTCACGGCATCTTCCCCGATCTGGATCTCACCCCCGATGGAGGGCTGGATGGTGGCGTCTCCCGCCGCCATTGCAAGATCCATCGGCGAGGCTCGAGTTACCTGGTCGAGGATGTCGGCAGCGCCAACGGCACCTTCCTGGATGGGCAGCGTCTGACTCCCTACCTGCCTCACGTGCTTAAGGACGGGGATGCACTTCAGTTGGGCCGCATCGAACTGGAAGTCATCATTCGGCAATGAGCGGTGGATAGTATCAGTAAGGATAACGTATGCCCCACACTGTGATGATCCATCTGTTGAACGAGGATGCTGTTGTGGCGGAGATAGAGCGCATTCCTGAGCCCAGCGATCAGGTGCTGATTGTAAGCAACGTTCGGCGACGCGATGGACGCGCTGTCTCCTATGTTCTTCCCGAAACCAATATGGTAGTCTACTCCTGGACGCGCATCCACTGCGTGGAGATCCTGCCCAGCGAGAAGGAAGAGAAAATCGTCGGTTTCGTCCGCGAGTGACGTGCGCTGAAATTGCTAGTTATGCCTGCTCGCCGTGAACTTGTTCTGGTCGTAGATGACGAACCCCGCATGACCCGGTTCATCCGTATGAACCTGGAACTTGAGGGATACCGGGTGATAGAAGCCCACAACGGCGTGGAGGCACTCGACAAAGTGCGCGCGGACCTGCCCGATCTGGTCATCCTCGACGTGATGATGCCCGAACTGGATGGCTTCGAGACGCTGGAGATGCTGCGCGAGGTCTCCAACGTCCCGGTAATTATGCTGACAGTCCGGGCCGACGAGGATGACAAGGTGCGCGGGCTGGAACTGGGGGCTGACGATTACGTGACCAAGCCCTTTGGTGCCCGTGAACTTGCCAGCCGTGTCAAGGCGGTGCTGCGCCGCACCCGAGGCCCAGTGACGTCGGAAAAGGCCATTCTCCGCATTGACGACCGGCTGAGTGTAGACTTCAACAACCACGAGGTCGTCGTCGAGGGCCAGCGCATCAAGTTGCGCCCCACCGAATTCCGCCTGCTCTACCACCTGATTGAAAACGCGGGTTGGGTGATGCCCCACGAGACGTTGCTGGCCAAGGTCTGGGGCTACGAGTACCGCGAGGAGGTCCACTACCTGCGCCTGTACGTTGCCTACCTGCGGCAGAAGATCGAGCCCGATCCCTCTCACCCCCGATATATTTTTACTGAGCGCGGTGTAGGGTATCGCTTCGTAGACTTCCGCAAAGAGCAGTCAGCAGTTAGCAATTAGCGGCTGGCGGCTATCTGTGGCGCGGTGGCTGAAACCACCTGCTTTCTTTGCCGTTGCCTTGTTGCCGCCCCTGCGATGTGTGCCGGGGCGTTCTCTTTTTCTAGCATATTTCTAATGCGACTCTTGCGCCAATCTAATGGAGCAGTGTAAGAATATGGGCGATGTGAGGTCCCAAAACCAATCATAATCTTAGGGGGTGCAGAGATGACACATCTGGTGCGTTGGGAGCCCTTCCGTGACTTGATCAGCCTGCGGGAGGCGATGGACCGGCTCTTCGAGGAGAGTTTTGTGCGGCCACAGGCCAGGTGGCGGGCCCCGGTTGGGGCGGAAGCACTCGCCGTGGACATGTACGAGACCGATGACGCCATCGTCGTCAAGATGGCCATTCCCGGCGTCAGGCCCGAAGACCTGGACGTCAGCGTCGCTGGCGATACCCTGACCATCAAGGGCGAGACCAGGGCCGAGGAAGAGGTCAAAGAGGAGAATTACATCCGCCGTGAGCGTCGCTATGGCTCCTTCTGCCGTTCACTGGTCATCCCGGTCCCGGTGATGCACGATAAGGCCGCGGCTGAGTTCGAGAACGGTGTTCTGATCCTCACCCTGCCCAAGGCCGAAGAGGTCAAGCCCAAGGCGATCAAGGTCAAGGCTAAGGGGAGGGAGTAGGGAGTAGGGAGTAGGGAGTAAGAAGTAGGGAGTAGAGAGGGGGGGGTAGAATCTCCCCCCCACGATGTTCTTGTTCAACAGGGAGGTGATAAAATGACTGTTACACGCTGGATGCCGTTGCGCGAGATGATGACCTTGCGCGATGCAATGGATCGGCTCTTTGAGGAAAGTTTCGTTCGCCCGGCACGGGGTTGGGGTGAAGGCGTGCAGGAGCGCCCGTCCCGGCTTCCACTGGACGTGTACACGACCCCGGAGGAAATCGTCATTGTCGTGTCATTGCCAGGGCTGACCCCTGATGAGGTAGATATTCACATCGAAGGTGACACTCTGACCATCCGGGGCGAGTTGCGGCCGCCGTTGGAGAACGTCGAATACCTGTTCCAGGAGCGGCTTTGCGGTGCGTTCTCGCGCACGCTGACACTCAACGTGCCCGTGGACGCGGATAAGGCCGAGGCGGTCTTTGAGAACGGCGTGCTGACGCTTACCTTGCCCAAAGCCGAGGAGACCAGACCCAGGGTCATCAAGGTCAGGAGCAAGTAGACCGGGCAGACAAATGGACGGGGCAGGGCCGCATGGCCCTGCCCTGTGTTGTTTTGCCTTCAGGGGCACTTTGCCGGGATTTCAGAATGACTCCCAAAAGGGTGTCGTGACCTATCAGCCCATTGGGGCTCTACAGATTGTAGATGCGCGGACGGGCCTGGCAATCCTGGCAGGCGTTTACGCCAACACGGGCTTAACCATTGGTGGTCTGCCCTCTGGCCGGGGCTCGACGATCACAGGCTGGCGGTCAGGCGCTGGGGCAGCCTTTGCCCGCATAGGCAGGATTGGCTGCATACCTGTCAGAATGTTGAGGAATCCATCTATGTCGCCCAGAATGGCCTGCACCAGGCTCTCGCGCAAACGGCTCATCAATTCCTGAGATTGGGACTCTACCACGGCCATCACGACCTCGGCCAGCATTATCGCGTCGGTGGCCGAGAGCTTGATCCAATCCCAGCCCCCCACATCCTCCGCGAAGATTGGGCGCAGTTCGCCGTTTTGCTTGAGAAAACTGAAGTTGCTATAGCAGGGATCACGATAGTCGGTGATCTTCCCCGTGGCGAAAGCGTCAATGATCTCCTGAATCCCATCGCGGACGGTGTATCGCGGCTGGAAGTTGAGCACATTGCAAATCTTGTCGAACCGAACCCGGTAGTTGCGGTTATCTTCCTTGGGCTGGGTCACGACGCGAGCGGTGGGCACGATCTCCTTGATGATCAGGCCCAGGTCGGCAATCTGGTAGTTCTGCTCGTTGGAGCCAACGTTAAAGACCTGCCCGCGCACGTTGTACGGCGGGGCTTGCAGGGTGAGGATGATAGCCTCGGCCACGTCTCTCACGTGCACCAGCGGTCGCCATTGCTTGCCCCCGAAGATGCCCACTTCTCCATCCTGGATGGCCTTGGCCGCCAGGAGATTGACCACCAGATCGAAGCGCGGCCGGCCGGAGAGGCCGTAAACTGTGCCGAAGCGCAAAATCGTGGGCGCAAAAGTACCGTCGGTCAGGCTCAGCAACACCTTTTCAGACTCCATCTTGGTGCGTGCATAGAGCGAGATTGGACAGAGAGTCGACCGCTCGTCGAGGATCTCGTCGCTGGCGCCGTAGACACTGCACGTGGAGGCAAAGACAAATCGCTTGACGCCAAATCCCTTGCCCACTTCCGCGATGTTCCAGGTCGCCCGCAGGTTGATTTCGATGGTCAGGTCCTGGTCAATGGAACAGGCCGAATCACCCACAATGGCTCCCAGGTGGACGATGGCGTCCATACCTTTGGTGGCACTGACCACGGTGTCAATGTTGCGAAAATCCCCCTGGACAAGTTCGAAATCCGGATGGTCGTAGAATTCAGAGATGGGAGCATTGCCATATAGGAGGAGATCGAGCACCCGAACCTTGTTTCCCAACTCCAGCAGCCGCTGGACCAGCGCCGAGCCGATGTAGCCGGCGCCGCCGATGACCAGCACATTTCTGATTTCGCTATCCGTGGAATGAGAGGGCAAGAGGCGGCGTTCTGCCTGGGCAAACGCTCGCCAAAACGTGGCCCATAAGCGAGCGCCGATCAAAAACACCAACGTCAAGAACCAGGCCAGGAACAGCGCACTGCGAGGGAACGATACTATGTCCCAGAGGAGAAAAACCAAAAGACTAAAAACCAGATGACTCAAACTGACGGCCTGAGCGATCACGAGCACCTTATAACGTCCCCGGTAGATTCGGCCATAAGTGTAGAAGCCACTGCAATAGAAAACGATGAGGCTAACCAGCGTCAACAACCAGAAAGTACTCAGATAGGCCTGTACGTAACTGTGGAAAGCAGCCTGAGCCGAGACGACACCGCTTTCGACACCAACCAGCCACAGGTAGCGCAAGACCAGAGCAATCAGCAAGGCGGCATTTACCATCAACGCATCGGCGATGATGCGCACAGCCATCTCACGGGTAAAGCGTAAGCGGGAAGATAGTTTCACATCCTCACCTACGGTTCTTGGTGACAATATGGCGAACAGCCCGAATCACGTCATGCACATCGGCCTCGGTCATACGGGGGTAGAGTGGCAGCGATACGATACGGTCGTAGATCACCGCAGCCTGTGGGAGATCACCCCGCCGGTAGCCGAAGCGTTCCTGGTAGAAGGGGTGGAGATGGACCGGGATGAAATGCACGCTAGTGCCGATATTGTGCGCCCTGAGCGCCTCGATGAACTGGGCCCGGTCAATCGTCAGGCGGTCCAGGTCCAGGCGGATGACATAGATATAGTAGACGTGATTACGGTCGGAGTGGCGCACTGGCGTTTCAACTTCCTGCAGGTCGGCAAAGGTCTCGTCGTACAGTCGTACGTAGCGTTGACGGATCCTGATGAAACTATCCAACCGGCGCAGTTGATGGATGCCCAGGGCGGCCTGGATGTCGGTCATGTTGTCCTTGTAGCCGGCCATCACCACTTCGTAGTACCATGATCCGGCGCTGGTGTAGCGCTTCCAGGCATCGCGGCTCATGCCATGCAAGGTGAGCAAGCGCATGTGTTCAGCCAGGGCGTCGTCGGTGGTGGTGATCATGCCGCCTTCGCCAGTGGTCATGTTTTTGGTGGCGTAGAAGGAGAAGACTGTTACTACCCTCACCCCCTGC
>DAOUEC010000274.1:0-10433 GCA_034430655.1 Anaerolineae bacterium | reverse complement strand
GAGAACTTATTTTGCCGAAAAATGCCCCACTCAAGCGCAGTTTTTGGCCTGAATTGGGGTTTCGCGCCCCACTTTTGCCTCGAAAACGCATCAATTTAGGGACGGCACTCTTCACTCCGACAGCCTGCTAGGAAAAGAACAGCCCAGCACCAGCGCTTCAGGCTGGTGCGGCCAGAAGCAGAGCGCCGCCGTGAACAAGCAGCGCTGGAAAGGACCGCTTTTGGAGTTTGAGGTTTGCACCATCGCTTTAGCCCAAATGAATATTCACACCGGCCAGCCGGAGGCCAACCTGGCCCGGGCGCGGGATTTCGCTGCCCAGGCGCGGGAGGCCGGCGCTGACCTGCTCTTGCTGCCCGAACTGTGGCTCCACGGCTACGACCTGGAGCGGGCCGAGGAATGGGCCGCGCCGCTGGGGGAGGGGGGCTTTGCCCACATGGCCAATCTGGCCCGCGAGTTTGGCCTGCACCTGGCCGGATCGCTCCTGGAGCGGCACGCCGGCGGCGGTTCCGGCGAACCCTCCCCCCTCCCAGGGGGGAGCCGGAGGGGGGTACGAGCCGTCTCCAACACCGCCGTCCTCTACGCGCCCGATGGCGCGCTCCTGGGCTCCTACCGCAAAATCCATCTTTTCCGCCTGATGCAGGAGCACCGCTACCTGGCCCCCGGCGACCACGCCACGCTCTGTCCCACCCCCTGGGGGCCGGTTGGCCTGGCTATATGCTACGACCTGCGCTTCCCCGAACTCTTCCGCACCATGGCGCTGGCGGGGGCGGCCATCTTCCTGGTGCCGGCCCAGTGGCCCGTGCGCCGCATCGAGGCCTGGCTTCTTCTGGCCCGCGCTCGCGCCGTGGAGAACGAACTGATCGTCGCCGCCTGCAACCGCGTTGGAAGCGACGGGGAGGTGGAGTTCCCCGGCCGCTCGTGCGTCGTGGACCCCTGGGGGCGCGTGCTGGTGGAGGGGGACGGCCGGGAGCGGCTGCTGATCGCCCAGGCCGACCTGCGGGAGGTCCGTAAGGCCCGTCGCTACCTCACCGTCTACCAGGACCGCCGGCCGGAGGCGTATCGAGTCGGCGAGTGAGCGAGTGAGCGAGTGAGCGAGTGAGCTACGACACCGTTCTTCAGGCCGCGCTTGCCATCGCCCGCGAGGCCGGCGCTCTCGTGCGCGAGGCGTTCCCGCCCACCGCGCTCACCCACATCGGCTTCAAGGGCGCGGTCAATCCCGTCACCGAGACCGACACCGCCGCCGAGGAGTTGATCGTCGCCCGCCTGCGGGCTGCTTTCCCCGGCCACCGCATCCTGGCCGAGGAGGGCGGCGGGGACGAAGGAATCCTCAATATGTTCCGATCCCCCGTTCCCGGAGGCGTCCCCGAGGACGGGGACGCGAGCGGCGGACAACCCATCTGGCTGATTGACCCGCTGGACGGCACCAACAACTTCGCCCACGGCTTCCCCCACGTCGGCATCTCGCTGGCGCTGCTGGCTTCTCAATATGCTCCGAGCCCCCGTCCCCGGGGACGCGAGCAATGGGAGGTGGTCGTCGGCGTGATCCACGACCCGCTGCGGGGGGAGACGTTTGCTGCGACCGCTGGGGGCGGGGCGACCCTCGATGGCCAGCCCATCCGCGTCTCCGACGTGGAGCACCTGGCGGGCGCGTTCCTGGCCACCGGTTTCCCCTACGACCGCCGCACCGCTCCCGACAACAACACCGAGCGACTCGATCATTTCCTGCGCCGAAGTTTGGGCGTGCGCCGGGCCGGGACCGCCACGCTTGACCTGGCCTACGTCGCCTGTGGGAGGCTCGACGGCTTCTGGGAGATCCGCCTCAAGCCGTGGGACGTGGCGGCGGGGGCGCTGCTGGTGCGAGAGGCCGGCGGGAAGGCGACGGACTTCCAGGGCGGCCCCAACTGCCTTTCCGGCGAGTTCATCGTCGCCTCCAACGGCCGCATCCACGACCAGATGCTGCGCGTCATCCGCGAGGGAGCCGCCGCGCCGCGCCCCAAGGATGCCCCTCCCCGAAGCGGAGGAGGGGACTCTCTCGCAGGAGTGTCTCCCTTCCCCCTGGTAGGGGGAAGGGACGGGGATGGGGGTTAAATGACAAACGTCACACGCGAAATAGCGCCTTCCTCACTGGCGCAAATCGCAAATATGTGGCAAAATAGGGTCTGGAGCCAACCGGCTCCTGATTTCACGTATCCATATTCATATCGGGAAGGAGAGACGTTATGGCAGAATTGACCGAGATACGGTGGCACGGTCGAGGAGGGCAAGGTGTGGTCACGGCTGGCAAGCTGCTGGCCGAGACCGCGATGGGCGCGGGCCAGTACTTCCAGGCCTTCCCCGACTACGGGCCAGAACGGATGGGCGCGCCGATCCGCGCCTTCACCCGCCTCAGTTCCAAACCCATCACCATCCACTCGCAGATCGAGGAGCCCAACGTGGTGCTGGTGCTCGACCCCACGCTGCTGGGGACGGTGGCGGTGGCGGAGGGGCTTGAGGAGGATGGCACCCTGCTGGTCAACACTGTGATGAGCCCGGCCGAGGTGCGCGAGATCACAGGCTTCCACACTGGCAGGGTCTTCACCGTGGACGCCAGCCACGTCGCCATCGAGGAGATGGGGCGGGAGATCACCAACACCCCCATGCTGGGGGCGTTCGCCCATGCGACAGGTCTTTTCGATATAGAGGACCTAGCCGAGCAGTTGCGCGCCTGGTTTGGCAAGAAGATCGCGGCGGAAGCCATCGAGTCCAACGTCCGGGCGATGCGACGCGCGGCTGAAGAAACTCAACAAGACTAGGAGAGACGCAATGGAACTAAAAGGATGGCGAGACATTCCCATTGGCGGGATGATTCTGGAGGCAGGGAACGCGGTGGAGTACCTCACCGGCGGCTGGCGGGCCTTCCGTCCGGTGCATGGGGAGGCCGAGTGTATTCACTGTATGCAGTGCTGGCTCTTCTGCCCCGATTCCAGCATCCTGGTGGACCCCGAGAACGAGAAAATGGCCGGCTTTGACCTGGAGCACTGCAAAGGTTGCGGCATCTGTGCCTCAATCTGCCCCATCAACGCGAAGGTCATCAAGAAAGCCGGGGAGGAACTGGCGCGGGATGACCCCCGCCTGTGCATCCGCATGGTCGAAGAAGGAAAGTTCCAGGAGTGAGATGATGAGCAAATTTGAAGCACTGACCGGAAACGATGCGGTCGCTACGGCGATGCGCCAGATCAACCCCGACGTGATGGCGGCCTACCCCATCACGCCCCAGACCTCCACCGTGCAGAAATTCGCGGATTTCGTGGCCGACGGCCTGGTGGACACCGACTTCGTCTGCGTGGAGAGTGAGCATTCGGCGATGAGTGCCTGCGTCGGCGCGTCGGCGGCGGGGGCGCGGGTGATGACCGCTACCTCTGCCAACGGCCTGGCGCTGATGTGGGAGATCGTCTACATCGCCGCCTCCAACCGCTGCCCCATCGCGATGAGCCTGGTCAACCGGGCCCTTTCGGCCCCCATCAACATCCACTGCGACCACTCCGACGTGATGGGCATCCGCGATAGCGGCTGGATCATCCTGTTCTCCGAGAACGGCCAGGAGGCCTACGACAACATCATCCAGGCGATCCGTATCGGCGAGCACCCCGACGTGCTCCTCCCGGTGGCGGTCTGCCAGGATGGCTTCATCACCAGCCACTCTCTGGAGCGGGTAGAGATATTCGACGACGCCGACGTGAAAGCATTCGTGGGCGAATACAAGCCCCGATGGCCGCTTTTGGATTTGGAACACCCCAAGACCTACGGCCCGCTGGACTTCTACGACTACTACTACGAGCACAAGCGACAGCAGGTCGAGGCAATGGAACACGCCCAGGGAGTGATTCTGGAGGTGGCCGACGAGTTCAACCGGAAGTTCAACCACAACTACGGCCTGTTCGAGTCCTACCGGCTGGAGGACGCGGAGGTGGCGGTGATCGCCGTCAACTCGACGGCCGGGACGATCAAGGTGGTGGTAGATCAACTGCGGGACGAGGGGCTCAAGGTGGGGTTGCTCAAGCCGCGCGTCTTTCGTCCCTTCCCGGCCAGGGAACTGGTGGATGCGCTGAGCCACCTCAAGGCGGTAGCGGTGATGGATCGCTCCGTCTCTTTCGGCGCGATGGACAACGCCGGCCCTCTGTTCCTGGAACTGGTGGCGGCGCTGGCGTTCCATGGAGTGCATGTGCCAGTGGCCGACTACGTCTACGGTCTGGGCGGGCGGGACATCCTGCCCGGCGAGATCGAACGGGTCTACCGTGACGCGCTGAAAGTGGCCGAGACAGGTCGGGTGGAGCGGATGGTGACGTACCTGAGCGTACGGGAGTGAGGAGCGAAAAATGGCAACAAAACTGACACCCAAAGAATTATCCAAGCGCCCGGAGCGACTGTCCCCGGGGCATCGGCTGTGCGCGGGCTGTGGCGCTACGATCATCGTGCGGCAGATCCTGGCGGCGATTGACGAGCCGGTGATCATCGCCAACGCCACCGGCTGCCTGGAGGTGGGGACGACGATCTATCCCTACACCGCCTGGCGGGTGCCGTGGATCCACAACGCCTTCGAGAATGCCGCCTCGACTATCAGTGGCGTGGAGGCGGCCTACCGGAGCATGGTGCGGCAGGGGAAGATCCCCGAGCAGAACATCAAATTCCTCGCCTTCGCCGGTGATGGCGGCACCTATGATATCGGCATCCAGGCCCTCTCCGGCGCGGTCGAGCGAGGGCACCAGTTCCTCTACATCTGCTACGACAACGGGGCCTACATGAACACCGGCATCCAGCGCTCCAGCGCCACCCCATACGGTGCTCACACAACCACCTCACCGGCCGGCAAGGTCATCCCTGGCAAGCAGCAGTTCCGCAAGGACCTGACCGCTATCATGGCTGCCCATAACATTCCCTACGTGGCGCAGGCCGCCCCCAGCCAGTGGCGCGACCTGATGAAGAAGACCCGCAAGGCGGTGGACTGCGGCGGGCCGGCCTTCATGAACGTGCTCTCATCCTGCAACCGGGGCTGGCGGCACGGGACGGACGAGACGATCGAGATCACCCAGTTGGCGGTGGACACCTGCTACTGGCCGCTTTACGAGGTAGAGGACGGCGAGTGGCGGCTGACCTACAAGCCAAAGAAGAAGAGGCCGGTGGAGGAGTGGCTGAAGCGGCAGGGACGGTTCCGGCACGTCTTCAAGCCGGAGAACCGGCACATGATTGACGAACTACAGGCGGAAGTAGACCGCCGCTGGGAGCGATTGTTACGCCTGTGCGGGGAGAGTTAGCCGAAGGGCACACAGGAAGAGAGACAAGTAGGGGCGAGGCATTCCTTTCATCGAGTTGCCGGGCTAAGATATTAGCCAGGCAAAGGGCGTTTGTTCAACGTGCCCTTCCCGTGGAATGTCTCGCCCCTCCTCACCGAAAGGAGGGAGGACCACCCCGTGACCCACGAGGGTCGTGGGGCGGTTCGCTTCTATACGCCGTCGTGTTCAGCAGCGATGCTCAAAAGCCGAACGGCCTCAGAGCCCACTCCGGTGTCCATAACCGCCCGTAGCCAAGGAGTGAGACAATCACTGAGACAGCGAGGAGTAACGCTGCAAGCGCCATCAGCACATAATCACGCCGTCGGTAGTGCAACTGTTCCAGCCACGTGCGTGGGCCGATTCCAAATGCGCGCAGGTCCATCGCGTCTATGATATCCTCGCTGCCGACGATGGCATGTATGGTAACCGGCACAATCAACGGGGCCAGTTTGCGCACTTGCGCGATCAGTCCACCTCGCAGTTTCTCGATCTCGTATCCGCGGGCACGCTGCGCGTCTAGCGTCAACTGAAAATCGCGTCCGAAGGTGGGAATGAAGCGCATCGTCAGGTCCATCGCATAAGCAATCTTGTCCGGCAACCCCAACCCGTGGAAGGTAACGCCGTAGTGCGCAGGGTTCAGGGAGTAGGGGATTAGGATCGTCATACTGGCGATGCTGAATACCCGCACAAGTTGGCTGAGCGCGTAGAAGGTGCGCTCGACGGTGATGTTGAGCGTTGGCCGCCAGCCGAAGATGGTGAACGGCGTGCTTAGGCTGGTGATCAGGTGCTCCTCGGTGTACAACTCCATCCCGCCACGCCCGGTCAGGAACGTCAGCAGCGAGAAGAAGACGATAAACCCGCCAATAAACAGCCAGGCGCGGTACATCTCATGCCACCCGATCCCCGACGTGAAGATCACCACCAGGGCGATGATGAGGAGTGGGGTCAGAAAACGCAGGTCCCAGAAGAAGAGCGAGGAGGCTAGAAAGCAGGCGTAGAAGATTATCCACGCGCGCGGGTCAAAACTCTGGATCAGTGATTTGCGCTTGCGATAGCGCCAGGTTACCAGCATTGCTTCACCTGTTAACCCTTGCGAAGGTTGTGAACCTTCGCAAGGGTTTCACCCATCTACCGTCCAGCCTGTCGCTGGGCGGCTGTGTAAGCCGCGACGAGGATCGGCACCAGGATGGCGGCGAAAATCAGGTTGGGCCCGGCTGCTGGTAAGAACTCACCAACAATGGCCACGGCCGGCGTGTAGCCGTTGATCCAGATATCGGATATGGCCGCGAAGCCGAGGCCGATGAAGTTACCCAGCATACTCCAGGTCACTGCAGCCGCGACGTCAACGTTCTTGCCGAACGCGAAGCGGACGATCACCACCAGCACGAGGCCAATCACTGCCGAGAGGCCGGCGAACAGCGTTATGGCCTGATCGCCGAAGATGCCCTCACCTGAGGCGAAGTACAGCATATTGGCCAAAGTGGGATTCAGGAAGTACAGCGCGGTCGCTATGGCGGCCAGCACGAGGCTGATGATGAGCACCATGTTCATGCTCCTCTTCTTGTCGGCGAAGAGGGCCACCATACCGGCGATCATGCCGATCAACCCGTTGCCCACGCTCCATTGCGGTGACAGGCCGAAGCCGGTCAGCGCGTCGCCAAACATGTTGCCCACTGCGCCGGTGAAGAAGCCCACAGTCGGTCCAAAGGCGTAGCCAAAGAACATCGGGATGGCGATGGCTGGCCGGAGCGCGACCTGGCTGACCGACGGCACGGCGAAGACGGTGCCATTGAAGAGGTAGGAGAACACGGCGTACAGCGCTGCACCGATGGCCATGTACACTACCTCGCGTGTGCCCACGTCCCACGCCCCGCTGCTGCGCGTGAGCCAGTAGACGACGAAGACGATGAGAAGGCCAAGGCCCACGAATACGAAGCGCAACAGGGCTGTTTCATCCAATTTGAGGCTCTCGTTTATCGTCCCCCCGATCCACACGACGAGCAGGAATAGGACAAGGACGGCGACGAGCGCGATGATGACGGAAAGCAATTTGCGGTCCATTGGATTTTCTCCCTTCATTAGATGTCTTGCGATTTTTTGACAATTCTCCAGTCGTTACCCCAATCTACTTGCAGTAGACACCTCCTTTCGCGACTATCTGCCTCGCGGTCGTTGAACTTACACATGAGCCAGCGCCTCGGCCCGCATAAAACGCCCGGTGCGAGGCAGATACTCCAGATTGACCTGCAGCAACGAGGTGGGTACGATGCGGCAGCGTCGCAGCAGTTCCAGGTCGGTCAGCACCTCGGCCGGTGGGCCGTCCCCGGCGATGCGTCCCTCGTGCATCAGGATGACCCGGCTGGCGTAGCAGATCGCCAGGTCGAGGTCGTGGGTGATGAATAGAATGGCCTCGAAGCCCGGCATCTGGAGGATGGAATCCATAAAGGCCATGTAGTTCCAGTAGTCTTGGCCGGCGGTGGGCTCGTCCATCACCAGGATTTTGGAGTGCATCGCCAGGATGGCCGCGATACTGACCCGCTTCTGTTGTCCGAAGGAAAGCGCCAGCGGTGGGTACTCCTCCAATCCTTTCAAGTTGACAACTTCCACCGCCTGTGCCACTCCCTCTGTGATGGTTTCCTGGCGAGCGCCCAGGTTCTTGGGACCAAAGGCCAGTTCCTCTTGCACGGTCGGCGCGAAGAGCATGTGGCTGGGGCTCTGGAAGACGTAGCCCAGCGTGTGGGCAATCTGCGCGACACTTATCTCCTTCGTGTCGCGCCCTTCGACCAGCACTCTCCCCTGGCGCGGCTTCAGCAGGCCGATGGCGTGCTTGACCAGCGTGGTCTTCCCCGCGCCGTTGGGGCCGAGAAGAGCGATGACATCGCCCCGGCGGACGGTCAGATTGACGTCGTGAATGACTGTTGGCCCGTCCTCCTCGTAAGCAAAGGAGACGTCCTCGAACGTCACCAGAGGTTCGCGACCGTCCGGCTGAATGGCCGGCTTGAAGATGGGAGGAGGGGCACTGGCTGCGCGCTGAATCACGATGGGCGCGGGCAACTTGACCTCCCGATAGTCCACCACCTCCGCCAGGCCATCCGGCAGGCCGTAGTAGGTGGTCTTGCCCTCCTGCATGAAAAGCACCCGGTCGGGGCGGATGCTCAGCGCGTCTTCGACGCGATGCTCGACGAGGATGATGCTGACTCCTTCATCGGCCAGGTGGCGGAGAAGAGCCAGTGCCTCTTGAGCGCTGGCGGGGTCGAGGCTGGCCAGGGGCTCGTCGAGCAGAAGGATGCTGGGACGCATGGCCAGCACACCGGCGAGAGCGATCTTCTGCTTCTCGCCGCCGGAGAGGTAAAACGTCTCCCGGCCGTGCAGGTGGGAGATGCCCAAATAGTCGAGCGTCTCATCCACCCGCTGCAGGATTTCCTCGCGGGGCAGCCCCAGGTTCTCCAGTCCAAAGGCCACCTCGGCGAAAACGTAGGCCCCCATTATCTGCCGCTCCGGGTCCTGCAGCACCGTGCCGACGGTCTGGGAGAGGCGAGCCATCGTCATCCCGCTGGCATCCTGACCATAGAGAAGGATGTGGCCCTCAAGGTCGCCCTTGTAGGTGCGGGGGATAAGGCCGTTGATGCAGCGAATGAGCGTCGTCTTGCCGCACCCGCTGGCGCCGGCGATGAGAAGCAGTTCGCCGCGCCCCAGCGTCAGTGAGAGGTCGCGCAGCGCCGGCTCGGGGCGGGTACGATAACGGAAGGTGAGCCCTTCGATCACCAGCGGGAGAACGGTGTCCTGTTGGTCAGGCAAGATGTCTCTCTCCCCATGAGATAACCCCCTCGGGTCGAAGGAGGTTTAGAGTAGTATATGCCAGCAGCACGGATTTGCCAAGCGGGACCCTTGCGAAGGTCGTGAATGGCCTTTGCAATAAGGCGCTCCCAACCTTCGCAAAGGTCACACCAGCGGCGCGGGCGCTTTCTGCCCCGCCTCTGCTGCCTCTTCTTCCCCCTCGGGCACAGACCAGATTTTCTCCGCGTCTTCGATGTGGTCAATGAAGAGGATGCCATCGCAGTGGTCAATCTCGTGCTGAAAGACGCGAGCCAGAAACTCTTTCGCCTTGATGCGTACGGTTCGGCCTCGAGAGTCCAGCCCTTTGACGGTGACGGCGTAGTGGCGCGGAACCTCCCCGATCAAACCGGGGATAGAGAGACACCCTTCGATGCCGTCCTCTATCTCGCGGGACTTGCGCGCCAGTTTGGGATTGACGACGGCGTAGAGTTCACCGCCACCGGGGTTCTCCTCATCTTCGGGCAACTGCACCACGATGACCCGTTCGGGCACTCCGACCTGAATGGCGGCTAGGCCGATGCCGTTGCCTGCGTGCATCGTTTCGACCATGTCGTCAACGAGTGCCTGCAAGTCCGGGCTCACGTGCCGCACGCGACGCGATTTCTTGCGCAGCAGTGGATCATCGTAAA
The DNA here is from genome assembly GCA_034430655.1 of Anaerolineae bacterium. GTDB lineage: Bacteria > Chloroflexota > Anaerolineae > B4-G1 > B4-G1 > JAUWNP01. Next base: position 658 of record DAOUEC010000274.1, on the reverse strand, counting down.
GCACGATCGGGCGTATAGACATAGGCTCAACTCTCCTGTGAAATTGCAGGTGGCGGCGGGGTTGCAGGCGGCGTCCGGTTGCGGACCTGGTCGTAGACGGCGAACCAATCGAGCAACTCGGCTCGACGGCGCTCGGCTTCCTGTTGGCGCTGGAGTTGCTGGAACGCCTCCACACGGCGGAATATCTCGGCCTGTACCTCACGCGGGTCCTTGACGTAGTCGAAGGTGAAGGCACCGGCTCCGGCTGTCTCAATGGTTACTGACCCGTAGTTCAAGACCCTGCCCAGAAGGCCGGGAATTTCCAGGCTGATGTTCTGGATCATGCCCAGGCTGGCCTCGCGCCGCTCCTCGCGCAAATAGAAGGGCAGTCGCTCGATGTCAATAATGCGTGTGGCCGTCACCTGGTAAACTTCGTTCTGCCAATCAGCGATCTCCCAGAGCCACCAGGGGAACAGGAAAACCATCAGCGCGGCGTAGCCGATCAGGACTGGGGCCAGGCCGACAAGGCGATTAGTGGCCAGGCAGATGGCGATGAATGTGAAAGCCACGATGAGCGCTGTAGGAAGCGCAATGGGCCGCATCAAGGTGACCCAGTGTTTGCGCCAGGTGATGGTGTCTCCCTGTTCGAGACGCAAGGGGGGTAGAATGACGTGCAAAG
>DAOUEC010000273.1:0-4848 GCA_034430655.1 Anaerolineae bacterium | reverse complement strand
GGGATGACCGCGCCTGTGACTATAGCGGGGGCAATGGCCCTGAGCAATGCCGGGCAACTGGCCGGGCTGGTGCTGTCGCAACTCAAACGCGAGGGCTCGCCTTTCATCTGGGGCGCTGCCGGTGGCAGTACATTGGACATGCGTTCAATGGTCGCCAGTTATGCCGCCCCCGACAGAGGGCTCTTCGGCTGTGACCTGGCGCATCACTACGGTGTACCCATTTTCGGTACGGCTGGCTGCAGCGACGCAAAGGTGTTCGATGCCCAGGCGGCAGCGGAGGCAGCCGTGTCTCTGTTCGCCAACGTTGTCACCGGGATTAACTTGATCCACGACATTGGCTACCTTGATTGCGCCACGACCGGATCGTTGGAGTTGGTCGTCTTCTGTGACGAACTCATCGGTTGGATCAGACGTTACCTGCGAGGGCAACTGGAGATAAGTGAGGAGACGCTGGCTCTGGATCTGATTCACGAGGTCGGTCCCGATGGCAGCTTTCTGGAGACAGGACATACCTTGCGCCATTGCCGGGAGGATTGGCTTCCCAATCTTGTGGACCGGCGCGACTACAACAACTGGGTAGCGGCTGGTGCCACCACGCTGCAGGAACGCGCAAACCAAAGAGTGCGGGAGATACTGGAAACGCACCATCCTGAGCCATTGCCTGATGATGTCTACCGACGAGTCGAAGCCATCACCCAACACGCCGACGCGGAGGCCAAGAAGACAACGTAGCGCTGCCGTGTATCCTGGCATGGTAGGCTTGCTGGTCGCTTGCTCGTTGAGCGACTGAACATCAAAACATGACCAGGAGGTTCAAAGAAATGGCGGACATTCTGCATTCGTCAGTGGTCTCAGCACAGGGCCGTGATGCCTGCTGACGGAAACAACGGAGCATCCTGAGCAGCTCGAAGGGTGATAGGGGATACCCAGCCGAACAAGGAGTAGATAAGATGATATTACAAAGCAACTACGTGGAGTTCAACACTCCACAATTCAGGCGACTATCCGACGATCAACTGGAACGCATCCACCACGCCAGCCTGGAGATCCTGGATCGTACCGGTGTGTGTTTGTACGACCAGGAAGCGCTGGACCTGCTCAAGAAAGCCGGCGTCAAGGCTTCTGAGGGGAATCGGGTACGCATTCCCCCTGCCTTAATTGAGTGGGCGCTGTCCATCGCGCCCAAGCACATCACAATTTGTGACCGCAACGGCCGGCGTGTGATGCCTCTGGAGCGGAACAATGTGTTTTTTGGCCCTGGCTCCGACTGCCCTTATGTGCTGGACCATCGCACGGGCAAACGGCGTCCGGGTACCGTGCAGGATATCGCCGAGGGTATCCGCGTCTGCGACGCGCTGCCCAACATTGATTTCCTGATGTCTCTCTGCATCGCCTCTGACATCGAGCAACAAAAGGTGGCGGATCGCTACCAGATGCGGGCCATGCTGATGAACAGCACCAAGCCCATCCTCTTCGTGACCACCGGGTTTGAGGGTTGCGTGGACGTGGTCGAGATGGCGGAGATCGTGGCTGGCGGGGCGGAGGAACTGCGGCGTAATCCCATCTGTGCTTGTTACATCAATGTCACTGACCCTCTGCGCCACAACGCGGAGGCCTTGCAAAAGGTCCTCTTTCTGGCTGAGAAGGGGCTGCCTACCACCTACACGCCCATGGTGCTACGGGGGGCCACTGGGCCAGTTACCTCGGCGGGCGCTATGGCCCTGGCCAACGCGGGTGAGTTGGTGGGTCTGGTGCTGGCACAACTGAAGCGGGAAGGCGCTCCGGTGGTACACAGCGGTGGCTACAATGATATGTTCGATATGCGCACTATGGTCGGCGTCTACGAGGCGCCGGAAGGCCGCGTTGGGCGTGTGGAGCTCGCCCATTACTACGGCCTGCCGATCTTCGGCCTGGCCGGGGCCAGCGATGCCAAGCTCCCCGACCAGCAGGCGGCGGCTGAGGCTGCTTTCTCTCTGCTCTTGGAAACCCTCAGTGGGGCAAATCTGGTCCATGACGTGGGCTACCTGGAGAGCGGCAAGTGCTACTCTTTCGAGCAGTTGGTGATCTGCGACGAACTCATCAACTACGTCAAGCGATTCATGCAGGGGCTGGAAGTCAGTGAGGAGACCCTGGCCCTGGATCTCATTGATGAGGTTGGCCCCCACGGTGATTTCCTCGGCACTAAGCACACGCTGAGACACTACAAGGAGGATTGGTATCCCAAGTTATTTGATCGCAGTAATTTTGAGGAATGGGCTACTGCCGGGGGCAAGACGCTGCGCCAGCGGGCCAGCGAACGAGTGGACGAGATTCTGGCGGAACATCAGCCGGAACCGCTGCTCCCTGATGTCCAAGAGCGAATAGACGGGGTTGTGAGGCGTGCAATGGGGTGATTCTCCGAAGCCCTTGTCGGTGACCGGCGCATCTGCCAGCGATGCGTGGCAATGTGCACATTCTGTGCTGGGTCTCCAGTGGCCTGCCTCAGCTTTTCGGGAGCTTGTCCCCAATGTGTGACGCTCGCGGTCCATTACTTGACAATGGAATAGAAATGCTGTATAATGATACTGTGAAATCACATTCCATTATTTGGAACTTTTACCACTGAGGAAGTGGTTAGTTCCTTTGGCTTGGCCCAGTTGTAGAACTTTCCTGCGTAGACCGTCACAAAGAGAGCTCCGATAACATCCCCCAGAAGGACGACAAGTAGTATCATGAGTTCACGGATTCAGATACATCCCGATATTCTCAACATTCCCTATGGCGATCGGAAGCGGATAAGTGATGCGCGCCGGGGGAAGGAGGGTCTGGCGAATCTTGCGTCTGGGTGTCCTGACATGCCAGTGCCGGCCTTTATCATGGAGCGGATAAGGGCCGGTTTGGATTCAGGCTATGCGCCCTACACGAATTACTATGGTCTCCCGGAACTTCGCGAGAAGCTCTCTCAATATCTCGAGGCAGAGTGCGACATAGAGGCGGACTCGGAGAAGGAACTCCTGATCACGCACGGCGTTCAGGAGGGGCTGTACATCGTGATGCGAGCGATTCTTCATCCGGGGGATGAGGTACTGATGCCCAGTCCGCATTACGCGGAGTATTACATGAACGCGATTGCCTGCGGTGGTAAGCCGGTTCTCGTGCCCCTGGATGAAGAGAGTGGGTTTGTACCGGACCTCGACCGGTTGGAGAAGGCGATTACGCGGAAGACGCGGGCCGTGGTTTTTTCCAACCCGAACAACCCGTTGGGCGTGGTATGGTCTCGCGAAGTGCTTGAAGGGATAGCCAATCTGGCAAAGGCACACAACCTGATCGTTGTGGTAGATGAGATCTACCGTGAATTCACCTATACGGAGCAGCCGCCCAGCATTGGGGCGCTACCTGGTATGAAGGAGCGCACATTCACCCTCGGTGGTTTTTCGAAAGCCTACATGATGATGGGGTTGCGCATGGGGTACGTAGTTGGGCCAGCGGAGGCGATGTTCTCGATCAAGAATCTGCATTACTGTGTCGTACTATGCCCGTCTTATGTGGGGCAGATTGCGGCGCTGGCGGCGCTGGACTGTCCAAGGGAGCAATTAGAGCCGATGTACCGGGAATTTGGGGATCGGCTTGAGATGCTGTATCGAGAGGTGGAGGCGATTCCAGGGGTGAGTTGTGTGCGTCCGCAGGGTAGCTTTTACATCTTTCCCAATATGAGCTGTTTCGGGATGAGTTCAATGGAGTTAGCGCTGACCTTGATAGAGAAGGCCGGGGTGGTCACCTTGCCTGGGACGGAGTTCGGTCCCTATGCGGAAGGATATTTGCGGTTGGCGGTTTGTGCCAAGCGTGAACAAGTTGAGATGGGGATTGCCCGGTTGACAAAGTTCGCCAGGGAGTTCGGATAAAGGCAGAGAGAGAGACTCTCAAATAACAATAGACAAGGAGGAATAAGGAACATGCCACCCGTTATTGATGAGGAACTGTGTACCGAGTGCGAGAAGTGCTACGACGTGTGCCCTCAGGATTGCTTTGGCTTGAGGGAGGGTGCACCGCCAATCGTTGCCTATCCGCGGGAGTGCTGGCACTGCGGGGCGTGTGTGATTGATTGTCCTGTGGATGCCATTCATCTGGAACTTCCCTTGCACATGCAGATCGTTCCGTCGCCTGCGTTGTTCGGCCCTCCGGGCCCTGAGGGCGCAGAAGACCTCAGGAAGGCTGCGGCGTGGTCGCGGTCGATTATTCGAGAAGAAGGATGAAAGAGGAGGACAAAATGAACGAGCTGGAAATTGTTGAACATACTTGCGACGTTCTGGTGGTGGGTGGCGGCCTGGCGGGGTGCATGGCAGCCATCCGGGCCGGGGAGTTGAACGATCGGGTGATTTTGGTGGACAAGTCGAATCCGGAGCGATCTGGTTGCGCGGCGACGGGTGTTGATCACATCTGGGCTTACTTTCCGGAGGTTCAGGGGCCGGAAGGGGTCAGCCTGGAGGATCTGGTGGACGATCACGTTAACAACCTCGGCGGAGGGCTCGCCAATCGTGCGGTCGTTCACTACGTTGCTGAAACCGCTCTGGACCGCATATTGGATTTGGAGCGATTTGGGGTGAAGATCCGTTACGAGGACTCCACTTTGCCGGGGAAGTTTCGCCTGGTGTATCAACTCCACGCCTGCCGGAACACGCTGCATTACGACGGCCGAGACGTGAAGAGGTCTATGACCAAGGCTGTGCGGGAGAGAGGGGTAGAGATCGCGGATCGGGTCATAGGGATCGATCTCTTGGTACACGATGGACAAATCGCCGGGGCGGTGGGCTATGGGACGCGCGACGGGAAGCTGCATCTGTTCCGTTCCAAGGCCGTTATCTTGTCCAC
>DAOUEC010000272.1:0-13818 GCA_034430655.1 Anaerolineae bacterium | reverse complement strand
CCAGCCTGGTGGACTATCGCATTATGACCAGCGTGGACGTACCGAAAGAGATCCATGGCGACATCGTCGAAACGCCGCTGGAGGATGGGCCGTGGGGTGCGCGGGGCGTGGGCGAACACGTGATGGTTCAGACGGCGCCGGCGATTGCCAACGCCCTCAACGACGCGCTGGGCATCCGCTTTAGCGACTTGCCGCTGTCGGCGGAGAAGGTCTTCCTGGCATTGCAGGAACGGGAAGAGGAGAAGTAACACCTTTAATTCGCGTAGAGCCGTCATTGATTGTCTCCTCCGGACATGGCGTCGAACTGCATCAGCATATTCAGGTCGCCAGTGGCGGTATAGGCCCCGCTCAGGAGGGCCTTGGCGCTGCTGATCTCCCCCCGGGAGACGGCCGCCCACACTTCAGCCGGGCTCTCGATTGTGAGTGTGGGCTGATCCACCTCGCCGGGGTGGAAGATGCAGCGGCCCGAAGCGATCTCCAGGTAGCCTGCGCCGCCGTCGTCGCCGCTCAGGTGGAACTGCACCGTGGCCCGCAGGTCGCTGGCCGCCTCGGCGTTGAAGGCGAGCGGCATAAACTCGACCAGCCGCAGGCCGGTTATGCCGTCCGGTATCCCGCCGATGCGCTGGCCGCCCTGTCGCGCCGCCGCACGCTGGGGATACCAGTGGGGGAACCACGCGAAGAAAGCGATCCCAACCGCCAGCAAGGAACGGGGAACGACCGCCCAGGATGATCTGCGCTGCCCCCTCTAGTCCCATCACCATCGCCATCCCCTCCATAAGGGCCTGGATGGTGAAGATTCCGCCCCAGACGGCAGTGATGATCTGGTTCGTCTTGACGAAGATCGGATCGCTCCAGAAGGCCTCATCCCAGTCTTCCTTGGCGTAATCGTAGGTGAAGGGATTGCCGGCGATGAGGGAGCCCCACGCCATCAACGCCAGGGTGACGTTCGAAAGCACGCCGCCGTAGAAAACCAGCAGGTCGCTGCGCAGGACGAGGGTGACGAAGGCGCTGACGGCGAGAAAGGCCAGCGACACTACCTCTAGGATCTTCACCTTGCGAATGGCGAAGCGGTAGCCGTTGAGCGCCAGGGAGACGGCCAGCCCTGATAGTACGGCGGCGGTTGTGTGCCCCATCCCGGCGAGCACCCAGTAGAGGATCCAGGGCACGAAAGCGATGGCGGTCCAGGCCATGCTGGGGATGCGGGGTTTCTTCTTCTCCGTCATTTGGCTATGCTTCCTACGCCGTCGAAAAGAGCGTGTTAAAGCGGACCAGCAGGCCCAGGTTGTCCTCGACGGAGTACTTCCCCGACATCATCGCCTGCGCCCCGTCCAGTTCACCCTGGCTGATGCGCAGCCACACCTTCGAAGGGGTGTGGACGGTCAACGTAGGTTCGGGGTGCGTGCCCTCAAAAAAAGAGTGGTTTGTCAAGTCCAATACGCCGCTCCTTGACTTTCCAGGCAAACGTGTTATAATATTCGCTGCGTGAATATTCACCTTGTGGGTAACAAGGGGAGGAAGGGATGGACGGTCGGCGAGGACTGCCGTTGGAACAGGCGCTCCTGGGCTTCCTGATGCGAGGACCGATGCACGGCTACGACCTGCACCAGCGCGTCGAGGACGAACTGGGCGTCGTATGGTACATGGGCATCAGCAACATTTACGGCGCGCTGAAACGGTTGGAGCAGGCCGGTCAGGTCGCATCTGCTCTCAACCCCCAGGAAGGCCGCCCGCCCCGCAAGGTCTACCGCATCACCCCTGCTGGGGAGCGCAGTTTTCTGGACTGGGTGCGGCAGCCCGTTCCCACCATGCGGGACATGCGGGTGGAGTTCCCCGCCAAACTCTACTTCTTCTGTGCGCTCGGCCTGGAGGGGATCGGGGAACTGATCACAGCCCAGGAGACGGCCTGCCGGGAACGGGTCGAGCGGTTGGAGCGGAGCGCGGCCCAGTGTGGGCCGCACGATTTCAACCGGCTGGTCTATGACTTCCGACGCCGCCAGATCGAGGCAATCCTGGACTGGCTCCAGGTGTGCCGGGAGGAGATGGCGCCGTGATCGAGGCGCGCGGGCTGGACGTCCGCTACCCGGAGGCACACGCCCTGAGAGGAGTGGACCTCTCTGTCGCGCCGGGCTCCTTCGTGCTGGTCGGTGGGCCCTCCGGCGGCGGCAAGAGCACGCTGGCCCACACGCTCATGGGGCTGATCCCCCAGACCATCCCCGCCAAGGTGGAGGGGCGCGTCTCAATCGCGGGGCTGGATCCACGGCGGCACAGCGTGGCACAACTGGCTACCCGGGTGGGTTTGGTTTTCCAGAACCCGGCCACGCAACTGTTTAATGGGGTGGTGGAGGAGGAAGTGGCCTTCGGCCCGCACAATCTGAACCTGCCGGCGGAGGAGATTGCAGCCCGGGTGGAGTATGCGCTGGAGGCGGCCGGATGCGTTCACCTACGGCGTCGCACTGTGCGCCATCTTTCGGGCGGTGAGCAGCAGCGGGTGGCTATCGCCGCCACCCTCGCCATGCGCCCCGCCATCCTGATCCTCGACGAGCCTGCGGCCAACCTGGACGCGGAGGGGGTGAGGCTGCTCGTGCAGGCCCTGGTCCGGCTGCACCGCGAGACTGAGAAGGCCCGGGTCACGCTCGTCGTCATTGAGCACCGGCTGGCCCCCTTCCTGCCCCACGCCGGCCGGCTGATATGGCTGGCGGATGGCCGCGTGGTCGCCGACGGGCCTCCGGCCGAAACGCTGGCGCGGATGCGGCCCGTCCCACTCTCTCACCTTCCCCCACCGGCCCCAACCGGCGAGCCTCTCGTCACGCTCCATAGGGTCACGGCTGGTTACGACGGTCGCCCTGTCCTCCAGGATTGCTCGCTCACGCTGCACCAGGGGGACTTCGCGGCGCTGGTGGGGCCGAACGGGGCAGGTAAAACCACGCTGGCCCGCGTGCTGGCCGGCCTCCTGCGCCCCCGCCGTGGCCGGGTCGTCTGGCACGCCAATGGGCAGGGCCAGCGCGTGGGGCTCCTGCAGCAGAACCCGCTCCATCAGTTGGTGTGCGACACGGTGGAGGAGGAAGTCCGTTTCGGCCCACGTAACCTGGGGCTGGAGTGGCCCGAACAATGGGAGCCGGTGTTGGCTCAGGCTGACCTGCTGCCGTTGCGCTGCCGCCCGACGCGGACGCTCAGCGTGGGGGAGCAGCAACGCACCGCGCTGGCAGCCACGCTTACCTTGCATCCCACACTCCTGATCCTGGACGAGCCGACTGTCGGGCAGGATTGGGGACACCTGAGCCGGGTGATGGACTTCTTGAGCGATCTGAACAGGGCGGGCCAGACGGTGCTGCTGATCACGCACGAGCGACGCCTGGTCGAGCAGTACGCCGGCCGGGTGTGGGAAGTGACGGGTGGGCGAGTGGCAAGATGTGAGATGTGAGCGAGAGGCAAGAAGCAGGAAGCGAGAAACGATTTATCCTGTATCTTGCATCCTGCGCCCTGAATCCAAATTTGACAGGAGGCGAACGATGTCGTCTTACACCGTGCGTAGTTGGGTCACGATTGGGCTGTTCGGCGCGCTGTGGGGCGTGGTCGAACTGACGCTGGGCAGCATCCTGCACGTCATATTCCCATCCCAGGCAAACACCTTCCTGACCGGTGTGCTGATGGGGGGAATCGGCGTGGCGGTGGCCCTGACCGGCCGCCACTTTGTGCCGAACAGGGGTTCGGTGCTGCTGATCAGCATCGTGACGACGCTGATCAAGTTGCTCAGTCCTGGGGGAATCAAAATTGGGCCAGTGGTGGCCATCCTCGTGGAGGGCGCGCTGATGGAGGCGGCTCTCTGTATCGCTCGCACGCCGCGCCGCTGGGCTTTTGTCGTAGGTGGGGCGCTGGCCGTGGGCTGGAATCTCCCTCACAAGTTCATCATGATGCGGCTGGTGTTCGGCACAAGAATCGTCGAGGTCTATACCAAGATGTTGCAGGATGGCAGCCAGATGTTGGGACTGGACGTCTCAGCCGCCATCCTGATCCTGGCTATCATGCTGTTGGTACGTCTGGTCGTGGGAGGGCTCGGCGGATGGTGCGCGTGGGAGTTGGGCGGCGCGGTGGCACGCCGGCTGGGACGGGGCGGTCCTGCCACCCCCCCCTCTCCCCCCCTATTGGGGGGGGCATAGGAGGGGTGAGTCCCTGGGGCTACCTGCTGTTCACCTGCTGGGCAGCACTTGTGGCCGTCCTGGCTGGAGGCTGGGAGCTGATGGCCCTGGCGCTTGTAGAATGGGCCTTTGGCCTGGCCTGGAGCCGAGGGGGGTTGCGGCTGCTGCGCCGCCCGCGGTTCTGGGCGTTCATCCTGACCGTCGTGGCGTTAGGGCCGTTTCTGATCGGCGAGCCGGACGTGGTGATGGGGCCACTGCACCTCTCGCGGGAGGGATTCACGGCCGGCGTGGAGATGGCCGGGCAGGCTTTTGTGCTGACGCTGGCGTTCAGTCTGGGGATAGCCTCGCTCTCGCTCTCGGACGTCGTGGCGCTGTTCGACCGGCTGGGACTGCGGGGGCTGGGGTTCGCTACGGCCCTGGCGATGAATCTCCTGGGGACGCTACGGGAGATGGCGACGGTGACACTGCAGACACTATGGCTGCGAGGTGGGATGCGGCGGCCCTGGACGGCGCTGCGGCTGTTCCTGGTCACGACCGTCGCCAACACGCTGCGCTACGGGGACGAGGTGGTCAGCGCGGCAGCGGTGCGCGCCTTCGACCCGAACGAGGGCCAGCCTGTGCCATTGCCGCTGCGCCAGGGCGACCTGTGGCTGCTGATCCTGCTGGCGGGGTGCACTGGTGTGCTGCTGGCAATAGGGGGACTGTAGCGCAAGCGATCCCGACGACGTGGTAAGGGCGCGGCGACCGCGCCCCTACTCCCCCAAAGGCCAGAACGGCAAATTGCCCACGTCGCGCTCCGTCCCTGGTTCCAACGAGACGGGGAAGCCGATTTCGTAGCCCTGGTAACTGACCACGGTCATGCTCCTCCGGGGAACCTCATTCTCCACGTCCACCCCGCAGGATGAACCAGATTTCCTTCACCGTGGGACGCTTGTCGTAGATGAGCAGCCCCACGCGGAACAACTTCGCCCCCACCCACAGTGCCGCCGGGATGGAGAGCAGCAACGCGACGATGCTGCCCGCCACGTCTACCCAGGGTACCTCCGCCAGCGGCAGCCGCAACATCATCATCGTGGGTGCGGTGAGGGGGAAGTAACTCAGCACCCGCGCGATGAGCATGTTCGGATTGGCGAAGAGGAAGCCGCTGAGCATGTACGGCACAGCGGCGAAGAAGGAGAAGATGCCCGCCAACTGCTGGCTCTCACGCATCGTCGTGCCCAGCGCACCCACCCCGGCCATCAGGATAGCGTACAGCGTGTAGCCGAGCACGTAGTAGACCACGCCCAGACCGAGTACGCGCAGCGGCAGCGAGACCATGCCGGTGGCAGCCAGGAGCACTACTGCCCCGCCGCTGAATCCCCACGCGCTGAGCAGCCAGACCAGCACCTGCGTCAAACCCAGTGCCCCCAGACCGGCCACTTTCCCCGCCATCAGTTCCACCGGCCGGATCGAGGAGACAACGATCTCGACCACCCGGCTCTCCTTCTCCTCGGCCACGCTCTGCAATAGGTAGCCCGACGAAGTAAAGATGGTCATGATCAGAAAGAAGGATAGGAAGTAGGGGATGATGAAGGTGGAGACAAATCCCCAGGGACCTTCCCCTCTTGCCTCCCCGCCGGACGAGAGCACCCGGGGCTCTACGTCCATCGGGTCGGCGGCCCGCTCCCGCAGCGCCGGGTCTACCCGGTCAGCCAGGAGGTGATCCACGAAGAAGGCCCGCACCGTCCCCGAGTCGCTGACCGTGGCCGCGCTAAACCCGCTCCCCATGCTTATCACCACCACCTGGCCCGTCTCCAGGTAGTCCTCCCCGATCACCAGCACCTTCGATACCTCCTCGGTCATCAGTGCTGCCTCCGCCTCCTCCTCGCTTCCATACGAGACAAAGTCCTCCTGGTATTCTGGCAGGATGGGGGAGAAATAGCCCGACTCATCCACCACGCCGATGGCCTTATCCCCAACGTCGAACTGCTGCTCGAAGAACGCGCCAAGTTGCCGGGCCTGGCCTGCGAATAAGGTCCCGAACAGCAGAACCACGACGCCCAGCGCGGGCACGATGGCCGTCATGATGATGAACCCGGCCCGCCGCACGTTGATCAGGTACTCGTGGCTGGCGACTACCCAGACCTTATGCCAATCCATCGTCTCGTCCCTCCTCACCGCTCACCACGGCCACGAAGATGTCCTCCAGCGGCACCGGTGCCACCTCAAAGGTCTGGATCTCCACAGCACGATCCAGAAGAGCGCGCAACACTTCCTGGGGACTGGCTCCCTCCGCCAGGGCCAGGTTAAATGCCCCATCGTCCAATTCCACCCCCACCACGCCGGGCAGGTCCGGTGGGATGCGGGGGGCACGAACCCGGACGGCGTGGGGGGCGTACTGCCGCTTGATCTCCGCCAGGGAGCCATAGAGTACCGCCCGCCCTTCATGTATGAGCAGGATGCGGTTGCATAGCGCCTCCACCAGGTTCATCTGGTGCGTGCTCAGGACGATCGTCTTGCCCTCCCGATGCAGGTCGGCGGTGAAATCCTTGATGCGCTCCACGTTGACCGGGTCCAGCCCCTGGAACGGCTCGTCCAGGAAGAGTACCTCCGGGTCGTGGATCAGGCTGGCGATAAACTGGAGCCGCTGCTGCATGCCCTTGCTCAGATCCCTGACCTTGCGGGCGGCCCAGTCCTCCAGTTGTATCCGCTCCAGCAGATCCATCGCCCTCTCTCGTGCTGCTGACCGAGGCGTCCCCTTGAGTTCGGCCAGGTAGACCAGGGTATCGAGCACCTTCAGGTTGCGGTAGAGCCCCCGCTCCTCCGGCAGGTAGCCCACCTGTCCCTTCGCCCGGCCCGGGGGCTGGCCCAGGACCATTGCGCTCCCTGCGTCGGGATTGAGGATGTCCATGATGACGCGGATGGTGGTGGTCTTCCCGGCCCCGTTGGGTCCCAGGAGACCAAAGATCTCCCCCTGTTCTACCTCGAAAGAGAGGTGATCCACTGCTACCACGTCCCCGTATCGTTTCACCAGGTCCCGTACTTGGATGATCATTCCCTTTCCTCCATTTGACATCTTCCCAAAGAAATATACAATCAAGTGTGGAGAAACGCAAATGGGCATTCCACCTGCGATTGCCGCCATCGCTCCGGACGGGCGGCTGACCCCTGCCGAGCGGCGGCGCGTTATGATAGATCTCTGCCGGCGGCGTATCCGGCCGGGCACCGGCAGCAGTTCCGAGTTCTTGCAAAGGAGGACGGCCATGAATCCCTGGCCTGACCTGCGGCCCATCCTCCAGGGCATCCCCTGGGTCATCGCCGGCGGTGTCGCCACCCGGGCCTACATGCCGGAACGGGTTACCCAGGATCTGGACATCCTGGTACGCCATCAGGACGGTGACGAGGTTCGGAAGCGGCTGGAGGCGGCGGGGTACCGCTACGTCTCTCCCCTGGCCATGCCCGGTTTCCTGGTTCGCTCAACACAGGGGGTGGAGGTAGACGTGATCCTGGGCGATTACCCCTGGTTGGGTGAGGCCCTGACCCACCCCCGGCAGGATCTGGCTGGCTACCCCGTTCTGGACCTCCCTTATCTGGTGCTGATGAAGATGGCCGCCTCCCGTACTCGCGATTTCGGTGACCTGGGCACGATGCTCGGCCTGGCCTCTGAGGAGGAATTGGCGCGGGTGCGGGCGGTCGTGGCCCACTACGCCCCTGAGGAGGCCGAAGACCTGGAATCCCTCATCTACCTGGGCCAGGTGGAGATGGGGAAGGTACCAAAGAATGAACAATGAACAATGAACAATGAACAAGCCGTATTGTAGCCGCGATTAGGGCAGAGGCAAGGGATGGCGATACCACTCAACCCCTACGTTGCCGGCAACCCCGTGGGCGATAGCCCCGCCTTTGCGGGGCGGGCGGATGTGCTCCGCGAGGTGCTGCGCATATTGCGCCGACCGCAGGACAATGCCATTGTCCTCTACGGCCAGCGGCGCATCGGCAAGACCTCCATCCTGCTAACCGCTAACGGCTATGCCTAACTTGCGCATCACCTTGGCCGGGGTGGCGCGGCGGGCGCGCTGCCACTGGTGGCGCGCCCAGCGTTTGAAACCGTTGAACGGCTTGCGGCGCTGGCTCTCTCGCATAGCCCACTTGAGGAACTCGTAGTCCTGCCCCTTGATCTTTGGCTCGGTAGGGTTGCGGCGGTAGGAGTCGTAATCGGTGATGCGGCTCAGGCCGTGCTCGACCGCGTAGTCGTACAGGTCGGTGCCGGGGTGAGGGGTGAAGAAGGCCGGGCTGTAGTAGTCGGGGTCAATCTCCTTCATCAGCCGCACCGTGTCCATCACTTCCTCTTTGGTCTCGGTCGGCAGCCCCATCATGTAGTTGGCCCAGATAGAGATGCCGTACTTGCGGCAGACGCGGGCCGCCTGGCGGTTCTGCTTCACCGTCGTGCCCTTGCGGATGAACTTGAGGACACGGTCGTTGCCGCTCTCAAAGCCGATGAAGTAGCCGCGCAGCCCGGCCTCGGCCATGCGCGCCACCATATCCTCGTGCTTGACCAGAATGTCGGCGCGGCTCTGGCAGAAGAAGGGCATGGTGAAGCCTTCGGCGATGTACTTCTCCGTGAACGCCGTCACCCACTCGCGGTCCTCCGTCAGGCAGTCGTCGTGGAACATGAACGACGCGATGCGGTAGCGCTCAACCAGCATGCGGATCTCGGCGATGACGTTGTCCACGCTGCGGCGGCGGGTGCGTTTGCCGAAGAGATAATCCTCCCCCGGCTTGCAGAAGGCGCAGTTGTAGATGCAGCCCCGTCCGGCGATGATGGTGGCGAACGGCGGCGGCAGTTCCTCGACGAAGGGCACTTCGGGCGAGTCGAGGTCGTAGCCCCATTTCCGCCACTTGTCGAGGAACAGGTCGCGGTCGGCGAGAGGAATGGCGTCCAGATCGGGCGGCTCGCCGCGCAGCACGCGGTGGGGTGGCGGGTCGCCGCCCTCAATCAGCCGCAGCAGGCGGGGAAAGGTCACTTCCCCCTCCTGAATCACCAGGTAGTCCACGTGGGGGATGCGCAGGGAATCCTCCAGCGCGATGGTGACGTGGGGGCCGCCGATGACGGTGACGATCTCGGGCTTGACCTCCCTGGCGATGGCGATAGCCTGGCAGGCCGGGTTGTAGTCCACGCTCATCATCGTCACGCCGACCACGTCGGGGGCGCGCTCCGCCAGCACCTCTCGGAATTGGTCCCAGTCGCTCAAAGCCCGCAGGTCAATCAGGTCTACCGCGAACCCCTGGGCTTTGGCAGCGGCGCTGAGCGAAGCCAGGCCATGGGAGATCCAGCCGGCGTCCATACCCTGTTTGAGGGAGTTGAAACCGCGCCCGGCGATGCCGGGGTAGATTAGCGTCGTCTTGAGGGGCATACATTCTCCACGCAGGTGTTATCCGCCGGGAGGGCGGATTGCGTAGGTGCACTGATGGTCGCCCTGGGCTGCCCAGGTGATGCGCCGAGGAGGCGTGCCCAGGAGGTGAGTTAGTAGCGTCAGGTTTATCGTACAGACCTCATTATGCTGGCGGGCCACCTGTTCGTAAGGGCAGTTGGCAATGTGGAGCAGGTAGTCACCTTCGTCACGTCGCTCCCAACGAGCCAGGTAGCCCTGCCTGTCCAGAAACTCGACGGTGGCGATCAGCCGGGCCTCGAAATCGCCCTCATCAGGAAGGGCAGCCTGGTCAGCGATATGCTCGCCGATGTGCTTCATCATCTGATCCACTTCGGCCGGCGAGAGATAGGAGTGCACCTCGTCGAGCATCAGGTTGGCCAATTGATCATACCTCTTGGGGAAGAGTGTGCTGGCCTCTTCGGTCAGGGTGTAGATGTACTGAGGACGGCCGGGGGTCTTGCGGCGATGCACGAAAGGGTGGGCGACGAGCCCTTCACTGCGCAAGATGTCGAGGTGGTGACGCACGGTGACGGCGGTCAGGCCCAGTTCCCGGCTCAACTCGCCCACCGTGGCCTGGTGGCGTTCCTTCAGAATATTCAAAATGTGCTCTCGGGTAGTCTGCACGGTTCTGCTTCCTTTCGGATGTCTGTGAGCAGTGTGTACATTCTAGCATGGCCCCCACAGTTTGTCAAACTACCATCATCATAATTCGGAGGTTTGTTTCAGGATCATGCCCGGCGCGGAGGTTGCCCGATTTCTGAAAGCAGTGTAGAATAGTACCTCAGTCAGATGCCTGAACCGAAACCAACAGCCAACAGCCAAATGATTGCAGGTGTGCGCTTCCAACCCAGGGGCCGGGTCTACCACTTCGACGTCAGAGACCACCAGGATCTGCGCCCGGGTGATTTCGTCCTCGTCGAGACGGCACGTGGTCAGCAGTTGGGGGAAGTGATCAACGTGCGGCCTCTGCGCGAGGGCGAGGATAAGGAAGACCTCAAGCCGTTGCTGCGGCGGGCCACCGGATGTGACCTGGCGCTGCGCCGGCAGTGGCAGCGAGAGGGGGAAGAATCGCTGGCCGCGGCTCGCGAGGAGGCGGCGCAGTTGGACCTGCCTGTCAAGATCGTCACTGCTGAGTATACCTTTGACGGCCAGCGACTGACGTTGCTGTACGCGAGCGCTGAGAAGAAGGTAAACCTGGCCGAGTTGCAGCAGCGGCTGCAGCGCAGGCTGTCCGTCCGCGTTGACCTGCGGCGGATCGGCCCGCGAGACCAGGCGAAACTGATGGGCGGGTATGGCGCTTGTGGCGAGTTGCGTTGTTGTTCCCGCTTCCTTTCGGAGTTCAGCCCCGTCTCCATTAAAATGGCCAAGACACAGGGGGTATCGCTCAACCCCTCGGAGATCACGGGGATGTGTGGGCGGCTGCGCTGCTGCCTGGTCTACGAGCATGAGCAATACGTGGAGGCGTGTAAGGTGATGCCCCGGCGCAAGAAGCGCGTGCGAACGCCCTACGGCGAGGGGAAGGTGGTGGACCTGTTGCCGCTGAGGGGCGTCGTCGTTGTCCAGGTTGAGGACCGGCGCCTGGAAGTGCCGGTTGAAGAGGTGGAGCCGATTTCGACGTAGCGTCGAGGGACAGAAGCAGGATCAAGATCTGAGGCCGTGCTTGCTTGTGAGCACGGCCTCATTCTAATTCTCCCGCGTCCATCCTCCGCTAGACACATCACTTTTTGTTTCTAATGTATTATGCTTGACATCTGATGTATTATATAGTATAATCGCGGTTACTCAGGCATCGTCATTCTGAGCGACCGAAGGAGCCTGTCCTGAGCGATCGAAGGGAGCGATGAATCTCGCGTTGGCAATGGTTCGACACTCAAAGAACAAGATTCCTCGTCCCTTCAGCTATGCTCAGGGCAGGCCGCTATGCTCCTCGGAATGACGCATCACGGGCAGCCTGAGTAGTAACCAATCGTCTTTGGTAAGGACCTCGTGGGATGTTTGATCCACGTTTGTGGACCTAACACGGAGTCGCACTGATGCCTCGTTCGAAACCAGGTGGTACCTCAAAGAACCTGATCTACAAGGACCTTCGTCGTTCCATCAGCGCAGGACACCTCAAGCCGGGCGAGAGGCTAGACCTGAATGAACTGGCCAACGGCTACGGTACCAGCATCACGCCGGTGCGCGACGCGCTCCAGATGCTTGGCCAGGAAAGGTTAGTAACGATCAAGCCTCGCTCCGGTTACTTCGTCACCCACGTCACCCTGAAGCAGTTGCGCGACATGCTCGAACTGCGCGAGATCCTCGAGGTGGCTTCCATTGAGCGAGCCGCGGTCAGGATAACCGAGGAGCAACTCGAGCAACTCGAACACGTCCACGCTGGCTACACCGACGAAGAGGATGAATCCTACATCCGTTACATGAGCGAGAACTGTACTTTCCACTGCCTGATCGCTGAGGCGTCGGGCAACCACGAATTAGCGGAGACGTTGGGCCGCTTACACGACCGGTTGATCCGTTTCATGGTTCTGTGCCGCGTTGGCGAGACACTGGAGCGCAGGCACGCACTTGTTATCGAGGCGCTGCGCACCCACGACGTTGCGGCAGCCCGCCAGGCAATGCTCGATGAAATCAACGAAACCCGCGAGACCATCCTGGAGCGCGTTATCGAGGAAGAGGGCCCCTTCTGGCGTCTGGGCAATCGTGCTTCAAAGTAAGCGACTTTCGGTGCTGTCTCATCGTGTCTCCCCACAAGGAATCCCTGAATTGGCCGAGTTGATCAAGCAAACGGCAGGGCGGATCCCTCGACAACTCGGATATCCTGCCGAATAGCGGGCTCCCGCAGTCAGGAGGAGGTGGCTCAAAACGCTTGCCAGCCCTATAGTTCTAGCGAAATGACAGTGCATTGTTTGCAGGAAGTTATCTGGTTGCGACTGAGGGCCGCGCTAGAATCAACTGAGGGAGAATCTGCATGATTTGCTACGTAGACATTGAACATCAAAGGATACTCCAGGATCCGGAGAAAAGGCCCACCCACCTTATACGATGTATGGAGGTCAAACTGAGGCTGGAGAAGATCTCCGGCCAGGCATGTCTGTTGCAGCACTATTCACGTGTCACCCCCCAACGGCTCAAGGAGTGGGGCATCCGGGCCCTGCTCATCAGCGGCAATGCAGCGGACTGGTCGGAGTACAGTGAGACAGACCTGGCCGAAATGTACCGCATTATACGGGCCGCCGACTTGCCGATCCTCGGCTTCTGCGGCGGCCATCAACTTATCGCCCTGGCCCACGGAGCCCCCCTCGGCCCCATGCGATGGCTGGAGGATGGAGAAGAAGATGTTTATCCGGATCTCGGTCCGGGCTATCACAAGGAATGGGGCTTTACGCCAGTGTGCGTTCTCAAAGCGGATCCTATCTTCGAGGGCCTGGGAGAGGAGCCGGTGTTCCTCGAGGCGCACTACTGGGAGGTGAAAGAAGTGCCGCCGGGTTTTGATCTGCTGGCATCCACCGACGTGTGCCGGATTCAGGCTATCAGACACGCCGGCAGGTTGGTCTATGGGACTCTGTTCCACCCTGAGTATTGCTATTTCTCGGAGGAAGAGGGAAAAGAGTACGACGACGGCCGCAAACTGCTGGCTAATTTCTTCAGGATGGCTGGTATTTTGGAAGGTTGAGGTTGAGGTTAAGGTTAAGGTTGAGTGTGAAAGGGGGTGATGTCTGGAAAACCTTTGACCTCGGTGTTTATCGAATGGGCAAACTCAGAATCAGAAAGGAGAGTAAGGAGATGGAAACGAAAAAGGTGAATAGGTGGATCCCTGAACTGCAAGAGCAACTACGCCAGGGCAAGATGAGCCGGCGGGAGTTCTTACGCTATGCAACCCTGCTGGGCGTGTCCCTGGGTACGGCCCAGATTCTTGCTTCTTGCGCCCCAGCCACGCCAGAGCCTGCAGCGACGCCCGCTCCGCCCACACCGACGCCCGAGCCGGTCGGCCCCACGCGCGGCGGCACGCTGCGTATACGTGGAATCGTGGGACGCATTGATCATCCCGCCCGCTACTCCTGGGTGGCCAATTCCAACACGACGCGCCACGTGGCCGAATACCTGACGCTGACCGACGAGAACAACATCACCCACCCCTACCTGTTGGAGAAGTGGGAGGCCAGCGACGACCTCAAGACCTGGACCCTCAATCTGCGCAAGGGGATCAAGTGGAACAACGGTGATGACTTCGTTGCAGACGACGTCGTCTTCACCATGAAGGACTGGCTGGA
>DAOUEC010000271.1:0-6009 GCA_034430655.1 Anaerolineae bacterium | reverse complement strand
GTGCGCTCGATGCTGAACACTGCATTCTTAGATTGGAAGTAATGCCTGTGCCCCTCACCTCCTGGATCGCGTCTACCTGAGCGGTTGACCATTGGGCAGTTTGGCGCAAGTCGCAAGCCGCCCGCTCTATTTATCTAAACTCGAATACCTTGTTTTAGCCAGGCTCAAGATAGGTTACACTATGAATGGTACATCGGAAGCCCCACTTAGAGCTGTTGAGAGCATCTCTCAGGCTGTTGATGTGAGTTCGGAGCGATTCCAGATGGGTGGTGTGTTGACGGTCAGTGCCGGGCACGCAGTGCACGACACCTATACTGCTTTCTTGAATCCGCTCTTGCCAATTTTCATCGCCAACCTGGCTCTATCCAATGCGCAGGCCGGACTGCTGACAGTCTTCATACGGTTGCCCTCGCTGTTTCAGCCTATGATCGGTCATCTGTCCGATCGTTTCCACTTACGCCAATTCTTCATCCTGGCTCCTGCGGCATCTGCCGCGATGATGAGTTTGCTTGGCATAGCGCCAAACTACGCAATTTTGGCCCTGTTGCTTGTGGCGACGGGCTTCAGTTCGGCCAGCCTGCACGCTGTGGGGCCGGCTATCGTTGGCAGGCTATCGGGACGGAATCTGGGCCGAGGTATGGGCTTCTGGATGGTCGGCGGTGAGTTGGGCCGCACTCTGGGGCCGATCGCAATCGTTAGTGCTGTGCAGTTTTTGCATTTGGATGGTATGCCCTGCCTGATGATCGCGGGCATTTTGGCCTCGGTTGCGCTCTGGGTCCGGCTCAAAGACGTACCGGGCCAGCATCCCTCGAGCGTTGGCCAAGGCCAGGCACTGCCCTGGCGACGAGCATTGCGGCAGATGGGGCCGCTTCTCCCCTTGGTCGGCGTCGTCTTGGCGCGTGTCTTTACAATCGCTTCGCTGTCCACTTATCTGCCCATCTTGCTGAGAGGGGAAGGCGCCACCCTCTGGTTTGCTGGTGCTTCTCTATCAGTATATGAAGCGGCGGGTGTGGTGGGCGCGCTGTTGGGCGGGGCGATAAGCGATAGGCTGGGCCGACGGCCAATTCTCTTCATTTCTATGCTGGCGGCGCCGCTGCTTATGTTTGTCTTTCTAACTGTGAGCGGTGTAGTAGCCCAACTTCTTCTCTTGCTGGCGCTGGGCTTCACCGCACTTTCAGTCACTCCAGTCATTATGGCTCTGGTACAGGAAAATTCTCCTGAGAACCGGGCGTTGGCTACAGGTATATATATGGCTGTGAACTTTGTCAGCAGCTCCGTGGTTGTGCTGATACTGGGAGCGCTGGGAGACTGGTTCGGCATGCGAACGCCATTTATCGTTAGTGTTGTCGTCTCGCTACTGGGGCTGCCTTTCGTTTTTCTATTGCCAAAAGAGGGCCTTCGGCAGGACACAGGGCAGGCTTGATCGTATCTGTGTCAGGCGAATCAGGCGTGTAAGGAGGGACATGGATGACTAAAATCATTCTACGACGCCTGGGCTTCATGCTGCTCACGGTGTTCATCATATCCACAACGATGGGCACTTTTCTACGTCCTCAACCCTTGCGCCTTCCCGAGCCCATCCCTGTTTCCTCTTGCCTCTCCGTCTGCCATCTGGGGGGCATTACTTGAGAGTGTGTGGAGGCCAGCAGTGAGAATCGTCAAGACTGTTTGCGGAATGTGTGGTGGGGATAACTGCGGGATTGACGTATACCTGGAAGGCGAAAGGATCGTTGACGTCAAGGGTATGCGGGAGTTCCCGGTCAACCGTGGACGGCTGTGCCCCCAGGCACGGGCGGCTATTGAGCTCACGTATGACCCTCAACGACTGCAATACCCGATGCGGCGCGAGGGGAACGCGTGGCGGAGGATCCCGTGGGACGAGGCCCTAGACACCATCGCCGAAAGACTGGCCACGATTAAGGAGAAACACGGAGCGCAAGCACTGGCCGTTTATCAGGGGCGTGCCCTTCTCCAATTCATCAAGGATGGGTGGACACGACGCTTCATGAACCTGTACGGTACCCCCAACCTGGTCCGAAATGAGCACATGTGCGCCGTGCCCAACGCCCTGGGCGAGAGATTGACCTATGGCATGCCGACGATGTACTATGGTTTCGATCCGGAGAACGTGCGCTGCGTGCTCCTCTGGGGCTCCAATCCTGTGACGAGCCACCTCCCAATGATGTGGCCCGACATGCTCCAGGCCAAGAAACGAGGGGCCAAGCTGATTGTCATTGACCCTCGGTTCACCCGGCCCGCCTCGCGGGCGGATCTTCACGCCTCGCTCCGGCCCGGGACCGATCTTGCCCTGGCCTTGGGACTTATCTACGTCATTATCGCGGACGAACTGTATGACGTCGAGTTCGTTGAGAAATGGACCTCGGGCTTCGAGCTGCTGGCAGAGCGGGTTAAGGATTACACGCCGGAGAAGGTTGCGACGATCACCGGCGTACCAGTGGATCTTATCAGACGCATCGCCGAGACCTATGCCTCGGCGAGACCGGCCTATCTCGACGCGGGCAATGCCCTTGAGCATCACTCCAACTCCGGCCAGACAACGCGGGCGGTGATGATTCTGCGTGCCTTGACCGGGAACCTCGACGTCCCAGGGGGGCATCTCTTCCTGCCGAGGATCCCTTTGGCCGACACGGCGCTCAGGGAGAAGCGCCCACCTGGTCTCAGGTCTTTGACCTCTGCCCAACATCCGCTGTTGGCGGACATGGCCGGCTTCGTTCCCGGAGATTCCCTGGTGGAGTCCCTGCTTGAGGGCAAGCCCTACCCCCTGAAAGCTATGATCATGGGCGGCGGCAACCCGATGTTGACGTGGCCCAACACCAACGTGATGCGGGAGGCCCTTGCTCGCCTGGATTTCCTGGTAGTCTTGGAACTGTATATGACCGAGACTGCCGAACTGGCGGATATCGTCCTGCCGGCGGCGGACCCCTTTGAAAGGACCCAGTTGATCGTCAGGGCGGGCTTTTTTGGCGCCGATCGACCAACGTCCTACATCATGCTCAGAAAGCAGATTAAGGATCCTGGTGAGCGCCGTTCGGACTGGTGGTTCTGGCACAACCTGGCCCACAGGATGGGCTACGGTGCGTACTTCCCCTGGGCCGATGTGGACGATGCTATTGACTTCCAGCTTGAGCCTCTGGGAGTCACCGTTCGGGACCTCAAGGAGAACCCAAGCGGGGTTTATTATGGGGAGAGGATAAGATACCGCAGGTACGAGGAAGACGGTTTCCAAACGCCGACGGGGAAAGTGGAATTCTACTCTCACATTCTCGATGCCTACGGCTACGATCCGCTGCCAGCCTACGAGGAGCCTTGTGAGAGCCCGGTGAGTACGCCGGAACTGGCGGAGAGATTCCCGCTAATTCTGAACGCGGGTCACAAGGTTGTCGTTTATACCCATTCACGGCACCGCAACCTGCCCAGTCTGCGCGCCAAAGAGCCGCACCCGTTGGCCGAGATGCACCCAACGACAGCAGCGGAATACGACATCGAGAATGGGGATCGGATCGTCATCGAGAGTTTGCGGGGCAGTATCGAAGTACAGGTCAGTGTTACCGAGACGATGCGCCCCGACGTGGTCGGCCTGTTACACGGGTGGAGAGAGGCAAACGTCAATCTCCTGACGGACCATGCCAACTGTGACCCGATCGTTGCCTCTCCCCCCTTACGGGCTAGCCTGTGCCGCGTGAGGAAAGGCAGTTTGCAGGACCATTGAGGGCCCGATCCCTTAAGGAGACAGGAGATGACTGAAATCATTCTACGACGCCTGGGTTTCATGCTGCTCACGATGTTCATCGTATCCATAACGATCTTTGTGATCAGCGAAGTTGTGCCCATAGACGTAGCGCGGAACATTCTGGGGCAATTCGCGACAGAAGAGACGATTGCGGCTCTGCGCGAACAGTTGGGCTTGAATTGCCCAACATCCGCGCGGTACGTGATCTGGCTGATCGGTGACGATTGGGTACCGCCGGCACGTGAACTCCTTGGAGGAGAAGACCTGCTTCCGTCCGGTTGCACACCGGAGGGATTGGATCGCGCTGGTTTTGTCCGGGGCGACATGGGCGTTTCGACTCGAACTGGAGCTCTTGTCGCTCCATACCTGTTGCGGCGTCTGAAGAGCTCACTCATTTTGGCTGGCATTGCCTTTGTGATGATTATGCCGCTCTCTTTGTTGTTCGGGGTTTTGGCTGGCCTGAAAGAAGGTGAATTCCTGGACCATTTCATCTCTATCACAAGCATAGTGACCACTTCCTCACCGTCATTCGCTGTGGGAGTGATTCTCATCGTGATCTTTGCCTTATGGCTTGGCTGGCTTCCGGGCATAAGCGCGTTGATGACGGAGGCCTCAGCTTTTGAGAGCCCTGCCAAACTGGCGATGCCGATCATGGTGCTATTCTTTGCGGAGGCCGGTTACGTGGCCCGTATGACACGGGCCAGCCTGATCGACGTAATGTGCCAGCCCTACATCCGCACAGCGATTCTCAAAGGGTTGCCCCATTGGGAGGTTGTTTTCAAGCATGCACTACGCAACGCACTTCTGGCGCCCATCACCGTCATTACGCTGCACATCAACTGGCTCATTGGAGGTGTGGTAGTGGTGGAGATGCTGTTCGGCTTCCCTGGGCTGGGAAGTGCACTGCTTGAAGCGTCTCTCAACAAGGATCTCTACGTGATTGAGGCTGGTGCCCTATTGATGACTTTTGTGGCCACATCCACGCAACTTCTGTCGGATATCATATATGTATATCTGAACCCGCGCATCCGCTACTCTTAGGAATAGGATTCGAAAGCGCTTGTCGAGGAGGGAGCTTCAATGACTGATCGGCAGGACATGAATTGGATTTGCAATCAATGGCGAAAGTTACGCACGAGTCGAGTCGCGTTTCTCCTTGAGTCCAATCTAGCCCTGATCGGGTTATCCATAGTGATCCTCTGGGTCGTCGTGGCAATCTTGGCACCTCTGCTTGCGCCTTATGCACCCAACAACATAACTGGCGAAAGCAATGGAGCGCCCTCAATGACACACCCTATGGGTACCGATCATTTGGGGCGCGATGTGTTCAGTCGCCTGCTCTATGGTAGCCGTTCCATTTTGCTCTTGGCTCCCTTTTCTGTGCTCTGTGCCGTGATGATGGGTATAACCTTAGGCTTAACGGCTGGATTCTTTGGAGGGATTGTGGATGAGGTAATGATGCGCATTCTCGATGCTGTCATGGCCTTTCCGGTGCTGCTGCTCTACATGATCATCATTGCTGCTGTTGGTGCATCTGCGATCAACGTCGTCATTGCTATTACGATCGGTGGCATCCCCGGCATCACGCGCATTGTCCGCAGTCTCGCCCTGGATGTGCGTAGCCGAGAATTCGTGCAGGCAGCCCGACTGCGGGGTGAGTCACCGCTCTACATTATGTTCCGGGAGATCCTGCCCAACTGTCTTGGTCCGCTGATCGTGGACACTTGTCTTCGGGTAGGGTACGCCACGTTTGCGATTGGTACGCTAGGCTTCCTGGGCCTCGGTTTACCACCACCCGATCCGGACTGGGGCCGTATGGTTGCAGAGGGTCGTGTTTGGATCTTGACTGCCCCTTGGACTGTTCTTTTCCCATCATTGGCGATCTCAAGCCTGGTGGTAGGGCTGAACCTGTTCGCCGACGGCCTGAGTGAAGCATCGCGGCGTATATAGCGCTGTACCTGTGAGGAGGATAGAAGTGGATCGGATTGCGGAGGAACGCGTTTTGGTGGTGGAGAGTCTCAGAGTCTCCTACGAAACTCGCAGGGGTGATGTGAAGGCTGTGCGGGATGTTTCGTTCAAGATAAAGCGAGGCGAGGCATTGGGCTTAGTCGGGGAGTCAGGTTGTGGGAAGAGCACTACGGCTATGGCCATAATGGGCTATCTGAGTTCCAACGGCAGAGTGGATGGCGGCCGGGTACTGTTCCAGGGTGAGAACCTGGTGGGGAAGACTGACAAAGAACTGCAGCCCATTCGCGGCA
>DAOUEC010000270.1:0-10013 GCA_034430655.1 Anaerolineae bacterium | reverse complement strand
TGCTGCCCATCGCTGAGAAGATCGACCAGGTGGGCTACTGGGCAGTCGAGATGTGGGGCGGGGCCACCTTCGACTCCGCCATGCGCTTCCTGGATGAGAACCCCTGGGACCGCATCCGCCGCCTCAAAGCGCTGATGCCCAACACCCCCTTCCTGATGCTCCTGCGGGGCCAGAACGTCGTCGGCTATAAACACTACCCCGACGACGTGCTGGAGCGTTTCATCATCCACGCTCGCACCGATGGCATTGACATCTTCCGCATCTTCGACGCGCTCAACGACGTGCGCAATATGCGCAAGGCGATGGAAGTCGTCAAGCGGGAGGGCGCTCACGTCCAGGCCAGCATCTGCTACACCATCGGCCCGCCCTACGACGTGGACTACTTCGTCAGGACCGCCAGCCGACTGGCCGATATGGGCGCTGATTCCATCTGTATCAAGGACATGGCTGGCCTCATCACCCCTTACATCGCCTACGAACTGGTGGCGCGGCTCAAGGCCGACGTCGGCCTGCCGGTGCACCTCCACTCCCACTCCACCAGCGGCATGGCGACGGCGGCGCTCCTCAAGGCCATCGAGGCCGGGGTGGACATCGTGGACACGGCCATCTCCGCCCTTTCGGGGATGACCTCCCACCCACCGACCGAGTCCATCGTGGCGACGCTGGCTGGTACTGAGCGGGACACCGGTTTCGACCTTAACCTGCTGGCAGAGATCGCCGCCTACTTCGCCGAGGTGCGCAAAAAGTACGCCCGCTTCGAGAGCGGGATGAAGGCTGCGGACGTGCGCGTCCTGCAATACCAGATTCCGGGCGGCATGCTCTCCAACCTGGTGTCACAGTTGCGCGGGCAGAACGCCGAGGACAAGTACGAGGAGGTGCTGGCGGAGGTGCCCCGCGTGCGGGCGGAACTGGGCTACCCGCCGCTGGTCACGCCATCCAGCCAACTGGTCGGCACGCAGGCCACGCTCAACGTCGTGCTCAGCGAACGGTACAAGATCATCCCGGAGGAAGTCAGGCAGTACGTCCGGGGCTACTACGGCCGCCCGCCAGCCCCCATTGACCCCGAGGTGAAGCGGCTGGCCATCGGCGATGAGCAGCCCATTGACTGCCGCCCCGCCGACCTGATCCCGCCGGGGATGGAGAAAGCCCGGCAGGAGATCGGCGACCTGGCGCGGGACGAGGAGGACGTGATTTCCTACGCCCTCTTCCCCCAGGTGGCCCGCCCCTTCCTGGAGCGGCGCGCCCGGGGCGGCGACGGGAAGGAGCCGGTCGTGGCCGCCATCGCCGGGCTGTTGCTCAAGCGGCTGGAGGTACAGGCCGCTGCTACGGCTGCCCCGTCCGGCCCGGCCATCTCACCCTGGAAGGTCGCCTGGCGACCAGGGGCAGGCCGCTGGCTGGGGCTGATTGACGGTGCAGGGGGGATGCGGTGAAGCAGGAATTCACATTGATGCTGGACGACGTCGAATACCCGGTCGTCGCCGAGGACGACGCCATCACCGTCAACGGCCGCCCCTTCACCGTCGAGGTCGCCGACGACGGCGCGGTGCTGGTGGATGGCATTGCCTACGACGTCGCGCTGGAGGGCGAGACGGCGACCGTGGACGGGGCATCATACGCGGTGCAGGTCAGCGGGCTGGCTGTGACACCTGCAGCAGCCGTGGCCGTGCCCGCTGCGCCAGCCGTCAAGGCGGCGGGGGCCGGTGCGGTCCTCGCTATCATGCCCGGCAAGATCATCCGCGTGCTGGTCGAGGTGGGCCAGCAGGTGGAGGAGGGCGATCCTGTCTGCGTGCTGGAGGCAATGAAGATGGAGAACGAACTGCGCGCCCGCCAGAGCGGCACCGTGCACGCTATCCACGTGAAGCCAGGGGACGATGTGGAGAAGGATCAGGCGCTGGTGGAGATCGAGCATGTGTGATTTCCGGGCAGACCCTCCTCTCCGACCTGCACGCGGTGCCGGGAAAGAACTGACTGCTGCCGGGATCCCGCTCATCCTTGCCCTGGTCGCGGCTGTCGTCTGGCCTGGTCCCTACACCTTCCTCCCAGCAGGGCTGTTGACTGCCCTCTTCGCCTTCCTCCTGTACTTCTCCCGCGACCCAGAGCGCACTGCACCGGCGGGAGAAGGGCTGTTCCTGGCCCCGGCCGACGGGCGAGTGGTAGAGGTGAAGCAGGTGCACGAGCCCCGCTTCCTGGAAGAAGAAGCGCTGAAGATCAGCATCTTCATGTCCCTTCTCGACGTACACGTCAATCGGACGCCGACGGAGGGGCAGGTGACCCTGGTGGAACACGTCCCCGGTCAGTTCCTTCAGGCCTTCCGGCCCGAGGCGTCGGAGGCTAACGAGCACAACCTTATCGGCCTGGAGAGCCATCATGGGAGAGTGTTGATCAAGCAGGTCGCCGGCATCCTGGCCCGCCGGATCGTCTGTTGGGTGCACCCCGGCCAGAGGCTGCAGGCCGGAGAGCGGCTGGGAGTAATCAAGTTTGGCTCGCGAGTGGATCTGTACCTGCCGCCAGGGGCAGAGCCGGTCATCCGGGTAGGAGATCGGGCTCAGGCGGGAGTGACGGTGATCGCGCGATGGAAGAAGAGAGGAGAAAGTAGATGAAAGATTCACTGCGCAGGCTGCTGCCCAACCTGATCACCTTCTCCAACCTGGTCTGCGCCTTTTCGGCGGTGGTGCTGGCGATGCACGAGGAACTGACGACATCCGGCATCTGCATCCTGGTCGGCTATCTACTGGATGCCCTGGACGGCGAAGTTGCACGGCGATTGGGAGTGACCAGCACCTTCGGCCTGCAACTGGATTCCCTGGTGGACATGGTCACCTTTGGAGTCGCACCTGGTGCACTGGTCTACCAGTACTTGCAGCAACTGGCTTTCAACCCAGCAGTCGTATGGGGCGCGTGTGCAGGGTACATGATCGGCGGAGCCTTCCGGCTGGCCCGCTTCAACCTCCTACCCCCAAAGCACTCCCACAACGAGAGTGTGGGGCTCACCATCTCCACCTCTGGGGCGACCCTGGCGCTCAGCGTGCTCTCCAACTGCAGGTACGACCACCGGCTGATCCCCGCTGCTGTCTTCCCAGCGCTGGTGGCGGTCTTGACCTTGCTGATGATGAGCCGCATCCGCTACCCGGCGCTGGCTTCTGTTTTTCAGCGACGTTGGCTGAGCGTGGCGGGGCTGGGTTCCGCAGCCATGCTGGCGATCTGGCTCTCCCCCCAACTGGTCTGGTTCGGCCTGACCGGAGGTTACGTCTCCTTTGGCCTGGCCCGGGCCGTCTACGCCCTGCTTCGCTGAGGAAGAAAGTGTGAAGATCACGCCTCTATATCGCCTCCAGGGCTGGGGCCTCTCCACCTACGCCGGGTTGGTCCGGCGCACCGCCCGCTACCGGATAGAGGGACAGGAGCACGTGGAGCGGATTCACGCCTCCGGACGCCCTCTCATCATCGCCGCCTGGCACGGGATGACGATGATGCTCGCGGGCTATATCGCCGCCCAGGAGGATCCCAACCAGTATGTATTGGTCGTGCCCGATGACCACAGGGGAGCGGTCCTGAGCGTCTGGGCGCGGCAGTTGGGAGCCATCCCCTTCGCCATCTCGATGAAGATCGACTCGATGGTGGCCGCCCGCCGCCTACTGGCGCTGATCCGCCAGGTGCAGCAGGGGAAGAATCTCTATCTCAATCCTGATGGCCCTGATGGCCCCTCCCACAAGCCCAAAGGGGGCGTGGTATTCATCGCCCGCAAGGCCGAGGCACTGATCGTCCCGGCCGGGGCCTTTACCGCCACCGGCATCCATCTTCCCCGCTGGGACCGATACGTTATTCCCTTTCCCTTCAGCCGTATCACCGTCGTCCTGGGGGAGCCACTGGAGGTGCCCCTGGCGGCCGACCTGGACCAGGCCCGGGCGGCGCTGCGGGAGCGGCTAAACGAGGTAGAAAGGGCAGCGGAGGCGCTGCACTGCAAAGCAAGCCACGCATAACTCCCCTGCTCCTGCCAGCCAGACAACCCTGAGCCAAGGATGGTGATTGCTTCTCCCTGCCCCAGAAACTCACCGTCTACGTTGAGCGAGGTCACACCTTCTCGACCGGGAACTGCACCTCCGTCAAGTTGGCGGTCGGGTCATCCGCTATGTAGTCGGCGTATCCGACAGCATCCGGGTCGTCGTAGTCATTATCCGGGCAGTGCAGATAGACCTCCCGGTCAGGGCCGATGACGCGGTAGCCGTTGGCCTCGATCCAGGTCAACAGGGCGGCGTACGCCTGGTCGAGGGTGTCGTAACTTCCCTGGTGGATCACGCAGGCCGCCAACTCAACACCGGGCAACTCGCGCACCGTCACTCGCTCGTTGCCGGGAAGCGGTGCGCTCACCGGAGTGGTCACCTCCAAGTCTACGTCCCGTTCGCGGTATTCGGTGTCGTAATAGATGGTCAGTGAAGGGCCGATTGCCTTGGCTCCATGCTGCTCCAGGTAGACGGACAACTCTTTCCACAGCGGTCCCTGGTCGCCATAGGTGGGGATTACGTCGCGTATGGCGACGACCGTCTGCGGATCAACTTTCTTGAGCACTACGTCGTAAGTCGGCATTTTATCCTCCTGTTCGATTTGTCTCAGCCGCGCTCCCACCCGCGCCAGTCGCGCCTGATCCTCTCGCACCTGTTGCTCGAGTTCCATCTGCCTCATGCGCAACATGCCTCGGATTTGGGCCGGCGGCAGGTCGTCGTCCAGCAGCCGGGCGATCTGCTCCAGCGATAGGCCCAGGTCTTTGAGGGCCAGGATGCGGTTGAGCCGGTGCGACTGGTCAACCGAGTAGTAGCGATAGCCGGTGAAACGGTCTACACAGGCCGATTTAAGCAGCCCAATCTCGTCGTAGTAGCGCAGCGTCTTCACCGACACCTGGCTGATTCTGGAAAAGTCACCGATCTTGAACATTCCCTCTCTCCACGCGCGCTATGGTTCTTCGAAGACCTTCACTGATATTATACACCATCCCGTAGGGGGAGAGTCAAGACCCAATTTGGGCAACGTCAGCGCTGTAAACAAGACCGGGGCGGTTTCACGCCGCCCCGGCCCGTAGTTACGTGCAATAAGAAGCATCGGCCTCTGGAGGTCAAAGTTTCTCTTTCCTCCAGGAATCAGCGCCTGAGTACCTTCAGCCTGACAGCCGTTCACCTCGTAGAAGGAATGTAGGATATACTCCGGCCCGTTCAAGAAGGATTATTCAAGCGTCTGCATCAAGGCTTCCATGCCTACTATCAATCAACGGTGCGTTCGCGGCGGACAGATCCTCGGTCCAGCCACGGTCGCGCAGCCTGGGATCAATCAATTCACGGCGGGTTTGGTCCTCGTTGCGGCTCATGTGTATTCAGTGAATATCACATTCATTCGTCTCCTGCTTGAGCAGCGGCAAGGTGCCCAACTGAGCGCAAGTACACCTCGATGGCGGCCACAAAAGTCCTGGCATCCGTCAAAGTCCCTTCGGCGATCTGGCGGTTTACTTGAGTCATTTCACCATAGTCGTGTGTCTGACGACGGTCAAAAGCCAGGCGGAGGGAGCGAGAGAGTTCGCGGGAGAACACGCCAGTCTTTACAAACTCTCGATCAAAGAGAGCCAATGCTCCACTGTGCTTGGACGTACCGAGCCGTTTGGTCGCGAGAAGAGCCAGCAAAGCATAGAACATGGCATAATAGGCACGGTTGATTGTGCCACGCAAGGCGGACTCGTTGAGCAAGATCTCTGCTTCTCGCAGAGTTTCGTGAGCCTGCTCCATCCTGTAGCAAAGCAAGTCCTCAAGCTGTTCTGGTTTCATGGCCGGACTCCTTCTCGTTCGACGTTCAAGACAAGCGGGTTGGCTCCCATCGCTCCGTGCTCCAGTTCGAACCGCGTGGTCACCACTGTGGAGATTATCCGGTCCATCTCGAAACCTGTCTCCCAGGCAATCTCACTGATGCGCTGGCGCAACTCAGGGGTGCATGCTTCCAACTCGATAAACACATCCAGGTCCGAGTCAGGTGCAGCGTCACCCCTGGCCCGCGAGCCGAACACACGCAGGTCGAGGATGGGCACGACGTCCGCCAGGCGGCGCTGGAATTCGCGCACAATCTGCCGATCCGTTTCTGTTAGCATCTCTTTCGCCCTTTTTGTGTTACAAGTGAAATTGACCAGCCGCCGTGGGCAGTGGCCCATCCAGATTATAGCCCAAAGGCAGCACTTGCACAAACAACACCGCCCACCGTCTCCTCCTCCCCACCTCGACCGGTATCCAGGCCGAGGATTGCCAGTACCGGCAAGGAAAAGCATCACCAGCAAGTCAGGCTGAGTGTCTTTGCCAGCCGCCCAAAAATGCGGT
This sequence comes from Anaerolineae bacterium, assembly GCA_034430655.1. Classification (GTDB taxonomy): domain Bacteria; phylum Chloroflexota; class Anaerolineae; order B4-G1; family B4-G1; genus JAUWNP01. Next base: position 3,669 of record DAOUEC010000270.1, on the reverse strand, counting down.
ATACTTCGGCGCGTGATTGACCCATCCCCCATCCCCCGCGCACTCATCATCGGAGCCGGCATCGGCGGCATGCAGGCCGCCCTCGACATCGCCAACGCAGGCTACGACGTCATCCTCGTTGACCGACTGCCTTCCATCGGCGGGCGCATGCACCAACTCTCGGACACCTTCCCAACGCTCGACTGCGCTCAGTGCATCCTCACCCCTCGCACCGTCGAGGTCGGCCACCACGAGCACATCCACCTGCGCACCTACTCCGAGGTTGAGGCGGTTGAGCCCCTTCCTGCCCCCTCCCGGAGGGGGGGGGAACGGGGGGGGTTCCGGGTACGCATCCGCCGCCACGCCGCCTATGTGGACTGGGAGAAGTGCACCGGCTGTGGCCTCTGCCAGGAGAAATGTCCCCGCAAGGTGATCTCCGATTTCGAGCGCGGCATGGGCAGCCGTAAGGCCATCTACACCCTCTCTCCCCAGGCGGTGCCGAACAAGCCGGTGATTGACCGCGAGCATTGCATCTTCTTCCAGCGGGGCAAATGCCGCGCCTGCGAGCGGTTCTGCCCGGTGGGCGCGATCACCTTCGACCAGGAGGACACAGTCGTCGAGGAGCGGGTTGAGGCGATCATCCTGGCCACCGGCTATGACCTCTACGGGCTGGAGAATATGCCCGAGTACGGCGGGGGCAAGGTGCCGGATGTGATTGACGCACTTGCCTTCGAGCGGCTGCTCTCCTCCTCCGGCCCGACCGCTGGCAAAGTCCAGCGCCCCTCCGATGGGAAAGTCCCCCGCGAGGTCGTCCTCATCCAGTGCGCTGGCTCCCGCGACCCCGAAAAGCACATGCCCTATTGCTCGAAGGTCTGTTGTATGTACACCGCCAAGCAGGCCATCCTCTACCGCCACCGGGTTCACGACGGACAGGCATACGTCTTTTACATTGACATCCGCGCCGTCGGCAAGCGGTACGACGAGTTCACCCAGAGGGCGATGGAAGACGAGCACGTGGTCTACCTGCGGGGCAAAGTCTCCCGCATCTTCCGCACCCCCCCCGACCCCCCCGAAGCGGGGGGGAGTGCAAAGGTAATGGTCTGGGGAGCCGACACACTCAGCGGTCAGCAGGTACAGATCGCCGCCGACCTGGTGGTGCTGGCTCCAGCGCTGGTGCCCCCCCCCACGACGCGGCGATTGGCCGAGATGTTGGGGCTGCCGACGGACGAACACGGCTGGCTGCTCCCCCTCGACTCAAACACACACCCTGTGGAGACCATCCGGCCCGGCGTTTTCCTGGCCGGCGCCGGCAGCGGGCCGATGGACATACCGGAGACGGTCGCCCACGCCAGCGGCGCAGCAGCCCAGGTGCTTAAACTCTTCTCCCACTGGCAGAACTTTTCCCCCCCTGTAGGGGGGGCTAGGGGGGGTAAGTAATGGCCCGCATCGGCGTTTTTGTCTGCCATTGTGGGCTCAACATCGCCAGCACGGTGGATGTGCAGCGGGTGGCCGAAACGTTGCGCCACTACCCCGGCGTCGCCTTCACCACCGACTACAAGTACATGTGCTCCGACCCCGGCCAGGGGCTCATCCAGCAGGCTATCACGGAGCACCACCTGGACGGAGTAGTCGTCGCCGCCTGCTCTCCGACGATGCACGAAGCCACCTTCCGCAAGGCTGCCACCTCCGCTGGCCTGAACCCCTACCGGGTAGAGATTGCCAACATCCGAGAGCAGGTCTCATGGCCGCATCAAAACGCGCCGGAGGAAGCCACCTGCAAGGCCATTGAGACGGTGCGCGCACTCGTGGAGAAGGTGCGCTACGACGAGCCGCTGGTGCCGCTCACGCTGCCCATCGTCAAGCGAGCGCTGGTCGTCGGTGGGGGCATCGCCGGGCTGACGGCCGCCCTGAACATCGCCGACACTGGATACCCGGTGATCCTCGTCGAACGATCGGACCGGCTGGGCGGGCGGATGGCGCAACTCTCTCGCCTCTACCTCAACTTCGATGACAGCGAGGGCTTATTGAAAGAAAGCGTCAAGGCTGCCACCCACCATGCTCTGATCCAGGTGCTCACGAACGCAGAGGTGACGGAATTTGAGGGATACGTGGGGAACTTCGCGGTGGAAGTTTCAGGTTCCAAGTTTCAGGTTTCGGATTTGTATGACCTGAAGATTCAGACCTTGAAATATGAAACTCACCGCGTAGAAGTGGGGGCGGTGGTGCTCGCCACCGGCTTCGACCTCTACGCAAAGGAGAACCTGCCCGAGTACGGCGGCGGGCGGTATCCCGATGTGGTGGATAGCCTCCAATTCGAAGCCATGTTGAAGGAAGGGAAGATCCGCCGCCCGTCGGATGGCCGTGTGCCTCGGGAGGTCATCTGGGTGCAGTGCGCTGGCTCCCGCGATCCCAACATCCACCGACCCTATTGCTCCAAGATCTGCTGTATGTACGTCGCCAAGCAGTCCACCGCCTACCGCCAGGCAGTTCCAGAAGGCCAAGCCTACGTCTTTTACATTGACATCCGCTCCCAGGGTCGGGGGTACGACGAGTTTGTCCAGCGAGCGATAGAAGAATTCGGGGTCGTCTACCTGCGGGGTAAGGTGTCCAGGATCATCCAGCGGGATCAACGACTGGAGGTGTGGGGAGCCGACACGCTGAGCGGCAAGTCTGTGCGTGTGGGGGCCGATCTGGTGGTGCTGGCGACGGCAGCGGTGCCCAGCGCCGGGAGCGACGGTTTGGCCCGTCTTATGCGGGTCGCCACCGACGAGAGCGGCTTCCTCACCGAGGCCCACCCCAAACTGCGCCCGGTAGAGAGCCTCACGGCAGGCATCTACCTGGCCGGCGCTGCCCAGTTCCCCAAGGACATCCCAGAGACCGTGGCGCAGGCATCAGGCGCGGCAGCCAAGGTGCTGCAACTCTTCGCCCAGCGCGAGATAGTGGCCGAGCCGACCATCGCCGTCGTGGATGAGCGGCGATGCGTGGGCTGCGGGATGTGTGTGCCAGCCTGCCCCTACGAAGCCCGGGCGCTTCACCCGTGGAAGAAATTGGCGACGGTCAACGTGGCCCTCTGCCAGGGCTGTGGAGCCTGCGCCGTCGTATGCCGGAACAAGGCGACCGTCGTGCGCAACATGACCACGGGTCAGGTGCTGGCGATGATGGACGCAGTGTTGCCAATGACCAAAGCCCAATGACCAAACCATGCGTTCTCGTCGTCGGCGCTGGCCTGGCTGGAATGACCGCCGCCCACCACCTGGCCGAGTGGAGCGCGCAGGTCTACCTGGTGGATAGCGCACCGCACATCGGCGGCGCCTTCCTCCTGCTCGACCACACCTTCACCACCGACTCCTGCGGCCTCTGCCTTGCGCTCCCCCGCCAGCCTTCCTACTGCCCAACACTCTCCAGCGACTTCCATCCCCACATCACCCTCCTACCCCGCACTCGGCTGGTCGCGCTGGAAGGGGAACCGGGCAGTTTCATCGTCACCTTATACCATGAACCACGCTACGTAGACCCCGACCGCTGCGACAACTGCGGGGCGTGCGCCGCCGTCTGCCCGGTCACACAGAAATCCGTCCATCCTGCTTATTCGTGTTCTGAGCAAAAGGCCATCTACCCCCCACCCCCCCGTGCCATCCCCTTCGCCTACGCGCTCGCCCCCGAAGCCTGCCTGAATTTCTCCCCCCCTAG
>DAOUEC010000269.1:0-15619 GCA_034430655.1 Anaerolineae bacterium | reverse complement strand
CCCTGGGCGAGGGGGGCTTCGGCAAAGTGTACCGGGTGCATCACCAGGGCTGGAACATAGACCTGGCCGTAAAGAGCCCCAACGCCAAAGCCCTCCGGCGAGCCGGCGGCGTCGAGGACTTCACCGGCGAGGCCGAGACCTGGATGGACCTGGGTCTGCACCCGCACATCGTCACCTGCCACTACGTGCGCATGCTGGGCCGTATCCCGCGCGTCTTCGCTGAGTTGGTAGAAGGAGGCAGCCTGGCAGACTGGATCCGCGAGCGGAGGTTGTACGATAGTGGTCCGGGGAAAGCACTGGAACGCATGCTCGACGTGGCCATCCAGTTCGCCTGGGGGCTGGGCTACGTCCACCAACAGAACGTGGTGCATCAGAACGTCAAGCCACACAACGTGATGATGACCCCCGACGGCGTCGTCAAAGTGGCAGGCTTTGGCCTGGCGCGCGTACAGAAACCTGGTGAGGAAAGTATCTCTCCAGGTGGAATGACACCGGCCTACTGCTCTCCGGAGCAGGCAGCGGGGGAGAATCTGACCCGCCGCACGGACATCTGGAGTTGGGGATTGAGTGTGCTGGAGATGTTTATGGGCGAAAGGATGTGGGTGAGTGGCGTGGTCGCGCCTGAGGTGCTGGAGATGTATCTAGAGGAGGGGCCAGAAGACTTATCCATCCCGCCCATGCCCGCGATGCTGGCAAGACTGCTGCAACGATGCTTCCGGCAAGATCCGGAATCTCGCCCTGACGTGCCTGAGATCGTATCCAGGCTCCAGAAGATATACCAACAGGCAACAGGGCATCCCTACCCCCGAGAAGTGCCCCAACCTGTCAGCGGTGAACAGCGGTTGAACGACTTGCTCTGCCGCGGGGTCTCCATGTTCGAGATGGGAAAATATGAGCAGGCCGCGGCGCTTTTTGAGCAGGTGGTCGCATCCTATACGGGAAGCGCCCGGGCATGGTTGAACCTGGGTTTCACCCGTCTCTGCCAGCCGCCGAGTTCGCCGAACGCAGCCCTCCAATGCTTTGCGCAGGCAAGTAGAGCAGGTTATGAAGGAGTTCTCGCGGTCGGCCGCCTGACAGAACATTTCATGAGTGTGTGGGACGTGCGCGTGGATATGAAGCGGCATCTGGTCTGGGTATCTGGGGATATCGGCGTTGCCTTGGGAGGGGGCCCTGGATACGCTCCGTATGACTTTCGCGGGAGAGCCATCCACCCGGATGACCTGCCTGAATTCGGTGGGCGCGAGGAGTGGTTTCGTTATCAGGATAGCGATCTTTCGCCCTGGTTGCTGACGGTCAGCGATCCTGCAAAACTTGGGCCAGGCGTAAGGAAGATCTCGGAGATAATCCCGGTCGAGGGGTCACACTCTACTACTTGCTGACAGGGAAATATCCGTTGGATTTCCGGCGTGGCAAAGATCCGCTGCGAATCTTGTTGGAGGAAGAGCCGATACCCATCCAAGAACGAAAGCCCGACATCCCGGCGGCACTGGCCCGCGTGGTAGACCGGGCGGTGCGGAAGAAAGCAAAGGAACGCTACCAGACGGCGGAGGAGTTCAAGCAGGCGCTGCTGGAGGCACTGTAGGTGTAATGTACCCATTGGCGTGGAGGTGAGCGATGGACGGTCGAGCCAAACGTGAGGGTGAAGGCGTCCTGCACTACTGCATCCGCTGCGGCGGAGAGTTCACGGCATCCGATCCGGATGTGGTGCTGTGCCCCCGATGCCGGGCGGAGGAGGCGGGCGCACAATCCCAGGACGTACCCACAATGCCCGCGCCGGCAGCGGGCACGCCTCAGAAACGAGAGGTTGAGAGAGGGACACCTCCTGCGCCACCGGCCTCCGAAGCCCCGGTTGAGGCCCCCCGCCCCATCTGGCAGGAGGGAGAAACCATTGACGGCCGCTACCGGGTACTGGGCTCCACGGCGGGGGGAATGGGGGTGGTCTACTTCGTGGAGCACCTGGGCTGGCGGCGCAAACTGGCGGTGAAGTCCATCCGACCGGACTACCTGGACGACGAGCGGGCGCTCCAGAACTTCCTGCAGGAGGCGTGGGTATGGGTAGAACTGGGGTTACATCCCCACATCGCGACCTGCTACTACGTGCGCACGGTCGAAGGGCTGCCCCGCATCTTCATCGAGTACGTGGAGGGAGGAGACCTGAGGCATTACCTGGACGCGCATCGGGGACTGTCGCTGAGGGAGAAACTGGACCTGTTGACCCAGTGTGCGCGGGGGATGGAGTATGCGCATCGGCACGGGCTGGTGCATCGAGACCTGAAGCCGCAGAACTGCCTGGTCACCCCTGCGGGGGAACTGAAGGTGACGGACTTTGGGACGGCTTTGGCGCCTGGGGCGGGCGTGGTGGACGAGGGGCGGGGGGAGGTTGTGCGCTTGGAGGGCACCTTCGTAAGTGCTGGTGGGGTGGCGGGGACGCCGGAGTACATGGCGCCGGAGCAGTTTGAGGGGGCTGCGGTGACGGCGTCGGACGTGTATGCATTTGGCGTGACGGCGTATGAGGTCTTGAGTGGGCGGCGGCCGTTCCAGATGCCGGAGGAGATGCACCCTATGGCGCGGATGTATTTCTATCGGGAGGCGCACCAGGGGGAGCCGGTGCCTGTGCTGGAGGGGGGTTTCCCTGGTGCGTTGGTAGGGTTGGTGATGGGATGTCTGGAGAAGGAGGCGGGGAGGCGGCCGGGGACGTTTGGGGAGGTGGAGCAGCAACTGCTGAAGGTATATGAGGCGGTGGCAGGGGTGCCGTACCCACGGCCGGTGGTGGATGAGTTGGAGTTGCGGGCGGACAGTCTGAACAACAAAGCAGTCAGCCTGCTGGACCTGGGGCGGGAGGAGGAGGCTATCCGATGTTGGTCTGAAGCACTTCAAACGGATTCATCCCACCCGGAAGCAAATTTGAGCCTGGCTTGCTCGGAATGGCGCCAGGCCCAGGTCACCGATGCTGAAATGTTGACCGGGCTGAGCGGAATCCAGGGGGCGAACCTGGATAGCGAACCCTATTGGTATGGCCTGGCCTGTCTCCACGCCGAGCGCGGGGATTTAGCGAGTGCGCATGAGTGTTATGAACACGCCAAACGCCTCGAGACTCAGCGGACATTCCCCACAGGCGGATCGAACATTGCTCTGGACAGGACACTGGAAGGACATGAGAAACAGGTCTTTGCCCTGATATTTCTGGAGAGTACGGAGGTGTTGGCCTCAGGCGCTTCGGATGAAACGATCCGGCTGTGGGACCTCGAAAGCGGCCGCTGTTCACTGGTGCTCAGGGGAGCAGGCTTTGTTACCTCGGTAAGTTTTTCGCCCGACGGGAGGTATCTTGCCTCGAGCAGCGCTGACCACTCGGTGAAAGTATGGGATCTGCGGAAAGGACGCCTGCGCCATCGTCTGCAAGGACACTCCGACGTTGTGACCTCAGTGTCTTTCTCCTGCGACGGAACCAGCCTGCTTTCCAGTTCCATGGATGGCACGATCAAACTGTGGGATCTGACCAAGAGGAAAGGGAAGTGCATCCGCACGTATGAAGGACACGAGCATTGGGTTCTGTCGGTTGAATTCGTCCCAGGTGGCAAGACCTTCCTGTCGGGCAGCCGGGATCAGACTGTGCGTTTGTGGGATCTTCGCACCGGAAAGGTGCTACGGACGTTCGGCCGTCGGCGGAGCCCGAGAAAGGCTGAATATGGCCAAGCGACCAGCAAGGCAGGGCAGGTGCTCTGGGTAGGTTACGATGGCATGTTTCTTTGGGACTTTGCCACCGGCCAGTTGCTCAGAACTTTTCGCAGTTCTTCTGATGCGGCATCCATCACTCCCTTTGTGAACGGCGATCTGAGTCCAGACGGCCAAAGCATTGTCACCGTTGCGCAAGATGGCCAGGTACGTTTTTGGGATGCTACCTCTGGCCGGTGTATCCGCACAGTTGAACTAAATGGCGCGATCTGGTGTGCCCGCTTCATTACTGCCAACCAGGTAGCCCTGGGGGTCAGCAACAAGATTCAGATATGGCAGACCGATATTCACCCCGCATCTTTTGTCTATCAGCCATTGCTCTCCATCCCACAAACCGGGGCGGTCGCCGCAGAAAGACAAGCCTTCCTTCAGAGCAAACTTGCAGAAGTGGATGCATTGCTGGCGGCGCAACGTCCAGCGACCGCTCAAGCCCTTATCAGGGAGGTTCAGGTAACTCCTGGTCTGGGTCATGAGAGGAAGTTACTGGAGCGACTGTCAGCCTGCGGTATGCAGGGACAGAGACGGCGGCTTAGGGAATGGTGGCGTTCTCACGATTTCCACCTGGGAGAATACAAGGGCCTGGGAGGCGTGCAGTCAGTGCGTTTCTCACCTGATGGAACCATTCTGGCCGTTGGTCATCAGGAGGGCACCGTTGGCATTTTTGATGTCGAGCGTGGGCAGTGTCGGACCGTCCTCGCCCGGCAGCGAGGCCACGTGACCTCCCTCGTGTTCCTTGACCAACAAACTCTGCTTTCGATGAGCCATTTCGGGGACCTGATCAGGTGGAATCTGGCAACCGGTATAGGACAACGCCTTGATACAGAGGTTGGGGTCAGAGAGGTGATGCATCTCTCCACTGCGCTCTCTGAAGACGGCGCTTACTTCGCACTGATTGGGTTAGATGGCTATACATTGAAGCCAACCCGCCCGGTTTCCCTATCCCCCGTTCATGCGGAACCTTACCGGCCTGGGTTAACAAGGGCCGAGCCCGACCTTCGTATCCCAGCGGTGATGGGAAGAGAGCGCACAGGGTGGCTCTTTCGATCTGCCGTATCCCCCGATAGTTCTCTTTATACCACGACCTTGCTGGAGGAGACGCGGGGCGGGGGCATGCACACCATTTACCTGTGGGAACCTGGGGCACGCGGTATACGAGTCTCAAATAGATTGGTGGGCCATACCGATCCCGTCAGGACCATGGCCTTTGCGCCTACAGCCAACTGGCTGGCCGCCGGGGACCTCGGCGGCAATGTAAAGATATGGGATATAGCCAGAGAGAGATGTATCCGTACCCTGACCATGCCGGACAGCCAAATCACAGCGCTGGCTTACTCCCCCGATGGGAATTACCTGCTAGCAGGGGATAAAGGGGGAAGCCTTTTCCTCTGGGATACTACTGGCAATTTACTCGCGAGTAACCCTGCTCATGGCAAAATGATCAATGTACTGGCCTTCTCTCCGGAGGGTAGATTTGCAGCCTCTGGCGGAGCCGATAATGCAATTCACCTCTGGGAGTTCGATTTCGACTATGAGTTTCCCGAGCCCGCCGACTGGGACAAGGGCGCGCGGCCTTACCTCAAAATCTTTCTCACTCTTCACACCCCCCACGGCCCGGACGGCATCAGCCGCGTCGGTGCCCCCACCTGGACCAAAGATGATTTCCAGCGGTTGCTCACTGAGTTGGGCTATCGCGGCTACGGCTGTCTGCGGCCGGAGGGGGTGCGGCGGAAACTGGAGGAACTGACCCGTTCGCGGCGGTGATTGCGCGATAGCATCAACAAATCTGACCCCTGGCACGTCTACTGGCGCTTCATCACCCTGAGAGAAGGGGAAATCCGTTCGACACCAAGGAGTCGGCGAAATAGAGCCCGGGGCTGGCCTTTGTGCCATTGCACCAGACGAGAATATGTGCTAGAATAGGGTTACTGTGTCAACACTCGGACAGAAAGGAGGGACGGAAATCGCGAACAAGGTTTGCTGGAGCATCCTGCGGGAAGGGTCGCACCGCGTGATGGTTTCCAACGGGTTTCAAACGCGGCCAATATTGGGAACATTGCCCCCGAAAGGAGCTTGAAATGAGTGCACAAAGATCATTTGCCACGGAAGAGTGGCAAACACTGCAGTTTGCACCCTTATGGGTATTCGCACAAGTCGCCGGCGCTGATCGCAAAATTGACAAGAAAGAGATGGCGGCTCTGGCCAAAGAAATCAGCGAGGCTCCTCTTTTCAAAGGCGCACTCGTCCGCGAGGTGCTGATATCAGTTAGGGGCGATTTCGAGAATGTCTGGAGACAATTTCAGGCCGATCCCCGCGGTGTGCTGGAAGGGCTTCAAGAGGTCAGGCAACTGCTCGACAGCCAGGTGTCTGCAGATGATGCCAAAAGATTCAAGGGTTCCATGCTGCTCATTGGTCGCAACATCGCAGAAGCATCGGGCAAACTCTTTGGCTCCAAGGTTTGCGAAGAGGAGAAAGCGGCACTTGCCCTCGTGAGCATTGCGCTCAACATGTCCTTGTCGGAGTAAGCCGGAACAAAATAGGCGCATTGCAAGCCTCGAGAAATCAGTAGGGGCAGGTCTTGTGCCTGCCCAAGAGGGCGACCACGAGGATTTGCCCCTATCATATAATAGTACGCGGGCTGTGTCTCTTCATCGGCCAAGGACGCCAACAAGTTGGCGCACCCATACGCCGCGGCTTCCAGGATGTTCGCGCTGAAAATGTCCGGTAGATAATCCTGGCCCAGTTCCGGCCTGCCCAGCAACTTGCTGTGGCCAGAGATGCAGTGCCTGTTGGCAGCGCAATAGTTTAGTGCTGCCATCGCCTGATCACGCTCGTTGTGTGATTTCACAACCCATAGGTAGGGTGTGCTATAATTATGGGGCGGAGGTGATTTGATGGAGATATCCCCAGGTATTGAACTCGTTTGGAATCTGGCAGGGCATGAAGCGATTACCGCAAGAATGGAGAAGATCGAGCCCGAGCACTTCTTCTGCGCGTTGCTCAAGTTCTCCGAACTGGAGGACGACAGACTGGAGGCAGTGGTCACTCGCTCGCAGGTGGCGAAGGTCCTGATTACCGAGCGCGACAGCGTGCGGACAACCCTGGAGAAGCGGTCCCTGCCCACCACCCGCGTCCGGCATCGCCTGCGCCAGGCATTGGGACGTGGAAACTACCGGCACGAAGGCGAGGCCGTCCACCGTTCCACGGCGTCCCGCGAGTTGTTCAATCGGGCTGCCAAAGTCGCCCGAAAGGACAAAGGCACCCTCGAATCCGATCACCTTCTTCGAGTCCTTCTGGAAGAACCCACTCCGGCAATGGCGGAGGTGATGGAAGACGTGGGGGTGAAAACGCCGTCGGCTGAACCCCCGGCGGAGACGCCGCTGCTTTCCCGGTACGCGCAAGACCTTTTAGAAGTGGCCAAAGCGCGCAGATTCAGAGTTCCACAGGCTCGCTTGCCACAGGTGCAAGTCCTGACTCTGGCCCTGCAATCCACCGACCCCGCCCCTATCCTGTTGATATGCGCGCCCCAGGTTGACGCCGCACCAATCGTCGGATGTGCGGCCCAGGAACTCAAAGGTCAAAAACGCATCGCCGGAGTTGACCACACTACAATGCTCAGGGAGGCGGAAGACGTAGGGACGTTCGCAAACCAGATGGCAGACCTGCTGGCCGAATCCGCAGACACCGAAAACCTGGTGCTGTTTACAGACGCGGTGGAGCAGGGAATGGAGGGGGTATCTCCGCTTTTGTCTGCGTTAAAGCCAGCCCTGACAGACCCCACGCCGCGCCTGGTCGTGGCCGTGAGTGCAGAGATCTACCACGATGTGGTCGAACCCGACCTAACTTTGGGTGGGGTATTCCAGACGATCTGGCTTCACGAGTTGGCAGAGGGCGAGGTGCCGGCAGAGTTGTGACCCGTCGCCCTGAGTCCCATCGGTCAGGAGGAGAGTACATGTTCACAGACCAAGCACAACACCTACTGGATCAGGCCAAGACCGGCACTCTGATGCGAGGAGCGGAGGAACTGACGCTTGAATCTCTGCTGGCTGCCGTTGGGCAGCACGCGGAAGCACGCGTGCTGCTGGCCCGTTGTGTCGCGCTCTCTGTGGATCAACTGCACGAACAGCACGCCACCCCCCAGCCGCAGGGTACGTTCTACGCGGGCAAGGTGCCTCTTTCCAGGGATGTGCGGGCGGTAATCGGCCAGGCCAGGGAGTTGGCGAGGCAAGTGCCTGACCGGCTTCATCCGGGCCTGGTGGGACTGCGGCATCTGGTCTGTGCCCTGGCGATGTCCCGACCGGCTTGCGCCCTGCTTGATACGACGCCAATTTCCGAGAAAGAAGCCCTGGGACATCTGGCGTCCTGGTACGACAGCGATGCCGAGGTGCCGGAGTTGGGTGACCTCACGGAGCGACTGCGCACTTTGCGGACCGGTCTCTTGAGCAAGGTCTTCGGTCAAGATCACGCTGTCCACGCCTTCGTGGAGGGGCTGTTCAACGCCGAAGTGACCGCCCAGGCCGATACCGCCCGCAAGAGCCCGCGCGCTATCTTCGTCTTTGCCGGCCCTCCGGGGGTGGGCAAGACCTTTCTGGCCGAGTTGGGCGCATCCTATCTGGAACGCCCCTTCAAGCGCTTCGACATGAGTTCGTACTCGGACCACCAGCAACACATGCAGTTGGTTGGCTTTCCACCCAGTTACCAGGCCGCCCAACAAGGTGTATTGACCGGGTTCGTTGCCCAGAACCCGGATGCTTTTCTGCTCTTTGACGAGATTGAGAAAGCGCATCTCAACACCATCCACCTGTTCTTGCAGATTCTGGACGCGGGTCGCCTGGAGGACAAGTTCACCGGCGAGGAGGTGCCGTTTCGCGACACGGTGATCATTTTCACCACTAATGCCGGGACCTCCCTCTACGACCGCCCCAACGAGACGGGGGTCAATGCCGCCAATGCCACGTTTCACCGGCGCACCATTCTCGATGCTCTGCGCACCGAGAGGGGGCCCAGGGGCGAGCCGTTCTTCCCGCCCTCTCTCTGCTCTCGTCTCGCCATCGGCTACCCGGTGCTCTTCAATCACCTGGGCGTCAACGAGTTAGAACGCATTGCGCGCGCGGAGATCGAAAGGGTCGCGGGCCTGATCGAGCAGCAGTATTATAAGTCGGTCAGATTCGACGACCTGTTGCCCCTGGCGCTGGTATTGCGAGAGGGAGCCAACACCGACGCGCGGACCGCACGCTCCCAGAGCGGGATATTCGTCAGGACGGAGTTATTCAAGTTCTCCGAACTCTACACCAAGCAGCGTCTGGGACGGGTACTAGGGGGGGTGGACACTATCCACTTCGGCCTCGATCCGGCGGAAAGGGGAAACACAGAAATCACGAGCATCTTCGAGCCTCCAGAGAGGTCCAAAGTCTTGCTGGTGGCGGCCGAACCGCTGGGGGAACTATTCCAACAGCACATCCCAGAAGTCGAGTGGCTGACGGCCAGCACCGCGCAAGACGCGCTGCAGATTCTGGCTGGGGCCGAAGTGGATTTCGTTCTCCTGGACATCTGGCTGGGACGTGACGCCGATACGTTGAGCGGCACGCTTACAGGTACGATCAGGCAGTTCGACCACGTGCCGGCGGCCGCCCGCGCCCTGGCCGAGGGGCAGGAAACCTTGCGCGCGGTGCATGAACGGCTGCCGACACTCCCGGTCTATCTGCTGTCGCTGTCCGGAACAGATGAAGAAGAGGGCACGGTTGACGAGGAACTCTTCCTGGCCTGTGTACGGGGCGGTGGCGCCAGGGGCGTCTTGATGACTACATTCACTGCGGACACGATGGAAGACTGGGAGGGACAGCGCGAGCGGTTTGTCCAGGCGCTCCAGGAAACCGCCCTGCGCATGTACCGGGAGAAGAAGGCGCGAGCCTTGGGACAGGAGCGCAAAGTGCTCGCGTTCGATACCGCTCCCTCCGTGGACCGTGTGGGGCGGCAGGTGACGATCCGCTTGCGCAACCTGCGTCTGTCGCGCGCGATCGCGGCCGAGGATGCCAGCGAGGTACTGGATGAGGTAGAGCGCCCCGCGACGCGCTTCGCGGACGTGTTTGGCGCACATGCGGCCAAGGAGGCTCTGCAATTTGTCGTGGATTGGTTGCACGACCCCCGCCGCTACGCGGCGCTGGGCGTGCGTCCTCCAAAGGGCATCCTGCTGACAGGTCCGCCAGGCACCGGCAAGACCTTCTTAGCCCGTGCGTTGGCGGGCGAAAGTGACGTAGCCTTTCTCGTAGCCTCGGGGACCGACTTCGTGACGATATGGCAGGGAAGCGGCCCTCAGAACGTCCGTGACTTGTTTAGCCGCGCGCGGCGCTACGCGCCTTCAATCCTCTTCATTGACGAGCTAGACGCCATAGGCAAGAAGCGCGCCGGTTCCGCAGGAGCCGGGCGCGCGGAGGAGAGCACGCTCAATGCATTGCTGACCGAGATGGATGGCTTTGGCAACCCCACACTACGACCGGTAATCCTTCTGGCAGCCACCAATCTGGCCGAGCACCTCGACAATGCCTTGCTCCGTCGCTTCGACCGTGTGATTGAGGTGCCGCCGCCGGATCGCGCCGCCCGTGCTGCCTATCTGCGACGCGAACTCTTGAACCGGCAATTGTCACAGGTCTCTGAGACGTTTATTGACAGCATCGCTGGCCGATCCGCCGGGATGACCATCGCCAATTTACGGCACGTGGTCAACGAGGCTGCAGTGATGGCAGCACGCCAGGAAAGCCCTCTCACAGACGAGATCGTGGGAGAAGCGTTTGAGAAGATCCGGATGGGAGAGGCCAAGAAAACACCAGACGGAGAGACTCTGAAGCGCATCGCCCGCCACGAGGCCGGGCACGCGTTAATCGGGTGGCTGACGGGGAATCCACCCGTGCAGGTCACCATCGTAGGTCGGGGCAGCGCGGGTGGGTACGTCGAGAAAGAGGCTGAGGAAGACAAAATCATCTACACGCGCAGTGAGTTGGAGCAAATGATCTGCCAGGCCATGGGCGGGCGCGCAGCGGAGTTGCTCTACTACGGTGACATGAACGGGCTATCTACCGGTGTAGCGAGTGACCTGAAGAACGCCACGGTCTGGGCGGAACGCATGATACGCGAGTTCGGCATGAGCGATGAGATCGGCCAGGTATTCTTCGACGCACGCTATTTGCAGGATGGTCCCCTGGCAGCCAGAGTGAGCGAGGTCGCCGAACACATCGTGCGTGAGCAACTTGACAAGGCACGCGAGATGCTCAAGGCGCATCGTCAGGAACTCGATCGGCTGTCAAGCGCGCTCTTGGACGAGAACCGGCTCGACCGATCCGATCTAGAACGGATCCTGGCCGCTGATGATAAATCAGTCCCAGAAATCGCATCTGGTCCACCACCGACGCTATGAGAGCGTGTGTGGGGGCGCTCTGTGGAAAACTCCAGTTCCAACTTGTCGGTTTGAGTCGCAGCCTCGCCGGACGGTTACTCTCGCTCTACTCACGTGACACGATCCGCACCATATCCCAGCCAGCGCCCTGGCGCTGCACGACAAACCATGGATGCGTACGAAGATAATCTACGGCCAGGGTGAAGCGAAAGGGGAAGAGTTCCGGCAAGTGGAGCAGGTCGGCGAAGAGAAGTTCCTCGGCGGGGTGGGCGCGCAAGGCACAGGCTAGCAGCCAGGCTTCCAGGCCGGTGCTGCTGGCGGTGAGGGCTTGGCGCTGTGGCACGTAGGCATAGCGTTGATCCGACTCGGTCAAGATTCCCCAGTTGCGCAAGGAAGCCACAACACACTCCTCGGCCCTGTCGAGGGAGCCCAAATGCCCCCGTTCGGCCACTAGCCGCTGTTTGACCATCCTGTTTGTGATCGCGCCCTCATGTCGGCTAAACTGGCCGATGATTGCAGCACATTCACGGAAGAAAGGGTAATACACCAGCGTCAGGCCATAATGTAGCCACAGGCGATCGTCGGTAACAGGTGTAGTCTGAAACCAGGGCACCGCCTCGGCGCGCAGATGTGGAGCGACTTCCCTGCTCTTGAGCCAGATATTGATCAGAATGTCTATCGTCTTACGCCGGGCCTCAACTCCCTTGAGATCCTGACCGACCACTGGCTCCAACCGCGCCCTGATCTCGGCCGGGTCGTTGGTGTCGGCGCATAAGGCAGCGGCAGCATCGAGCCAGGGGAGAAATATGTTGCGGTTGAAGCCGATCCCTTTATCCATCGCCTCGCTCTCATGAGACTTCCGAAGTCTGCCAGACTTCGGAAGTCTGAGTTATTGTCACCAGGGGTACCACCACCTCATCCAGGGTAGCACCGCCGTGGGTGACGACGATCTCGTTGAAGGTGGCGAAGGCGTTGCGTCCCCGGGGCATCAGCACCCAGAGGTCGTCGGGCAGCAGGCCATCTTCGCTCCACGTGAGAGTCTGGGAGAAACCTTGCTGCACGTTCGCGGCGGCGTGCCGGTCGCTGTAGATACGCGCCCGCCTGCCACGGGTATCCACGGTCAGCCCCTCGGAAGGCTGGCCGAAGCCGCGCGCTTCGACATGGCCGTGGTCGCTGGCCAGGTAGACGGTGAAGCCCCGCGCCAGGAGACCTGCGATCACCGCTTCCACCTTCCTGCCATACCCTTCCAGCCAGACGTGCAACGACGCCTGGAAGTCCGTTGTCCCCAGCGTAGCATCGTGTACCATATCATCAATCTTGTTGACGATCAGGCACAGGGCGCGGGTGCGGGCGCTGTCCACCTCCGGCGGCGGTTCGTCCCGCCCCAGCGTCAGATGGACGTGCGGGCAGGCATCCGCCGGCAGGCCCTCCCTGGCCCAGAAGACCGCCCAGTGCTTCGACTCGGCCCGGGTAGTGTCCAACGTGGCGGCCAGGTCAGCCGGGCGCAGGCCGCTGACGAGCGCCTGGCGGGATACGGCGGTGATGGTGGGTACCTGCGCCAGCAGAAGGTATTCCTCGAAGCGCCAGTCCGGGTGGTGGGCGCGCCACGCTGGGCCGATCAGAGTCCAGTCCGCCAGCGCCATGCCATCCAGGATGAGCAACGCCACGCGATCCGCCTCGCCCTGGCGGCGCTGATAGGCGATGTAGTGGGGCACGTGGTGGACGTGGTGGGGGGCAGGCAACCGCTGGCTGCCCAGAGGGGCGTACCGCCGGCGCAGCCAGGCAAGAAAAACAGCGTCTACTTTGCTTTGCAGTTTCTGATATGCCTTTTGCTGGGCCGGGTCCAACGGTGCGTCAGGGTCATAGCGCAGGGTGGTGAGTTCGGCCCAGGCGCGCGCGATGGCCTGCCACTGCTCCCAGCGCGCGTCCTCCAGCGCCTGCCCTGAGCCTGGTCGAAGGGCCTGCCCTGAGCCTGGCCGAAGGGACGTGTCCAGGTATTCAGCCAGGACATCCATCAATTCAGCCGCGCGGCGGGGACGGTGATCCTCATCCGGGGCCAGGACGGCGGGCCGGGCCCAGTTCGGGAAACGGTCGGGTTGATCCACGCTGACGGGCTCCAGCGTGCCGCTGCGCATCAGGCCGGGCAGCGCGTCCTGCAGTATGTGGTTGGTTCCAAAGTCGAGCAGGTAACATACCGGTTCTTCCTTCAGGAGTTGCCCAGTCTGCTGTTGCAGATAAGCGCGCCACTGCTCGCGCACGAACGTGGTGAAGGCGTCACGATTTGCCAGCAGTTCAGCCAGCGGCCAGCCTGCGTAGGTGGGAGCCCTTTGCAGATGAGCCAACAGGCTATCGCTCAGCACGGGCGGCATGGGATCGGCCTGCTGATGTACCTGATCAAGCCAGGCGACGAGATGGGCTGGCTGCCGCAGCGCGGCAGGGTCGGCGGCGAAGACGTGGCGTAGTAAGAACTCTATCGTGCCCCGCCGACCGAGGCGACGGGGGGGCGGCGGTGCCTGGCTCAACCGCCAGCGCTGGGCGGGCGTGAGCGTGCGCACGACCGGATAGGCCAGGTTGGGGAAGAAAGTGTGCAGTGCCAGCGTGACGTGGTGCCCTTGCTGCCACAGGTCGTAGGGAAGTTGGTCCAGCGGGCCGGCGGTGACGACGATCAGGGGATGGTCAATGCTCCAGGGGCGCAGGGTCTCTATCCGGTGGCGCAGCACAATGGGGTCGGGTTCGTTCACCAGGGTGAAGCCGCGCCCGGCCAGCGCGGCCAACACGTCCTCATCGGCCAGCAGCCCGTCGGGGTCGCTGACCAGGATGAGGGGATGGATGTGGGGAGGGAAGTGGAGGAGGGTTTGAGTAAGCATAGGGTTCATTCGTCAAGCGTCAAACGTCAAGCGTCAGGCGTCAAACGTCAAGCGTCAAGTGTCAGGTGCCAGGTGTCAGGCGTCAACTGTGTCGGGGAGAGGAACGATGTGGAGTAGAGTGCGTAGTTCCGCGTCGTTCGTCAGAGAGGTCGCATAGGCTGCCGGTGGCTCGCGCAGGATACGACCGCGCTGTTGTGGAACCATCGTCAAGAGTAGTTGGATGATCCGCGTGAGAAGGTGGAGCCGATGTTGGTATATCTCTTCCCCCAGCACGTGCAGGGCTTTGAAGTACCAATCCCGGCTTTCACGCGCCGAGCCGAGCGCGTACTCGTAGAAACGCGCCCTGTCCTTGCCGGTGCCGCGCGAGTAGCCCTCCGCCGGGTTCGCACTGACCGATCCCAAGGCCCGATACAACTGATCGGAGAGGCCCCACAGTCGCCGATTTTGCACCAGCCTGGCCGTATCCCGCCATCCCAAATCGCACATAGACAACGCCAGCCGGTAAGCCATTACTTTCCAGAGCGAATCCCGCTTGATTTCCTCATCCACAGCCGCTTCCCATTCCTCGTAGGTCATCGTTGCTCCTTCACGTCAGGCGTCAGGCGTCAAACGTCAGGCGTCAAGCGTCAGGCGTCAGGCGTCAGGCGTCATTGACGTATTACGTTTGACGTTTGACGTTTCACGTTTGACGTTTTGACGTTTGACGTTTCACGTTTGACGATTTGACGTATCACGTTTCACTCCACCCTTAACGTCGCGTTATCGTAGTACATCAGCAGATCCGGGTCCTCCTGCAGCACCCGCTCCGGCAAGCGCTCGGCCACCTTGACAATGATGGCGTAGTCACGGCGGTGCCAGGCGTCGGCGAAGCCCGCACGCACGGCCTCGGTGCGGAACCGGCGCAACCGGCCCCGCCCCTCGACGTACCCGGCGAACTCGCGCAGGAGGGCTTTGCGGCGCAGTTGCTCCAGGTCGCTGGCCTTGCCGGGATCGGGGACGTACCAGCGGCCCGTCTCGTCCTGCAAGAAGTTCTGCTCCAGTATCTCGCTCAGTTCGGGCAGCGCCTCGTGGCGCGCCTGGTGCAGTTGGCGCAGGAACTGGGGCTGGATGTCTTGATAGGTCTGGGGGTGGCCGCCGGTGCTGGTGTCCAACTGCTGGCGCAGCCACTGGATGACGCTCTTCTCGTCGCTGACGAAGAGGGCCAGTTGGGCCACCTCGGCAGCCTGCAGACGGGCGCAGTCGTACTCGGGCACCTGATCGGGGAGGAAGTACATGCCGTCCCGCTCGACGAAGCGCTCCCGCAGACCGGCGTAGAATGTGGCGGCGGAGAGGGGGACAGTGGCCCCGCGCTGGATGTGGAAGGCGACCATGCGGTCGAAGAGCAGGTAGTGCTGGCGCTCGGCGACGACCTCCAGTGCGCCGACCTCTCCCCTGGCCCCTCCACTGGTAGGGGAGGGGGAATGGACGACGACGGGGAGTTGGGCCAGGTGCTGGCGGATGAAGTCCCAGGCTCCGTCAGGTGTGCCGGCCTGGGCCCGGAAGCGGCGCTCGAAACTGGTGCGGGGTTTGTAGGCGGAGATGATGAGGTCTTGTTTGACAGTACCGCTAGCAGTGTACTGTTTGAATGACCCCT
>DAOUEC010000268.1:0-1910 GCA_034430655.1 Anaerolineae bacterium | reverse complement strand
CGACCACGTGGATTTCTGGTACGAGGAGAACAATCCGGTGTTGCAGGACTTGTCGCTAAAGGTGAGACGTGGCGAGACAATCGCGCTGGTGGGACCGACGGGCGGGGGCAAGTCTCATAAATGATTTGAGTGTGGCTAAAAACTGTGGGAACTTTCACGGGCAGGCATCAGGTAACAGCAGCGAGTTGAAAGACATCGCTCTTTGGAGGATAATCAGGTGTATCAGTCCCCGATTCTCTCCAAAGGAGGCAAAAATGTTTTCCAACTCTGTTCAGATTGTACACCAACTTCATCGTGATTTCCAGGAATTGGTTGAGTATGTGACAGGCGAAGAAGCACAGTCGCGCAAAGCTCACGAAGTTGAACTGACTTTGTTCAGGCGGCTCCTGGCGCTAGGAGCGGAGTTGTTGCGACTGTTCTTTGTCCATCGGGCGGCTGTCCGCCCCAGTGAACCGGTGTATGCGCCTGATGGGACGCGCGTGAAGTATCACGAACTGCGCCAGACGACGTACTATTCAGTCTTTGGCAAGGTGCGGTTCAAACGACACTACTTCCATGCACCGGGACACGAAGGTGTCTGCCCTCTGGATGCTGAACTGAGCCTGCCCCCGCGCTGCTACTCGGACTTGCTACGGGATTGGGCAGAGTATTGCATCACTAACGAATCGTACGACGAGAGTATCAGGGTGCTAAAGCGCATTCTGGGCCTCTCCATCTCCAAATTGGCCCTAGAAACGGGCGTCCAAGAAGACGCGGCTGATGTGGAGGCTTTCTACGAGCAGAAGGCCGTGCCGCCACCGGAGGCCGAAGGCTCCATCCTGGTCGTCCAAGCTGACGGCAAAGGTGTACCAATGGTACGTACTGAGCCAGCAACTCAACCTGCCCGCCGGGGCAAAGGTCAGAAGCGGACCAAGAAGAAAGAAGCCGTGGTGACCGCCGTCTACACCATCGCACCCTATCTACGCACGCCTCAGGATGTGGTCAATGCTCTCCTGCGCGACCATACAGAGGGCAAAGAGGCCGAGTCCGCAGCAACATCCAAACCACAGCGGCCTGCCCCTGTCGGCAAAGAAGTCCGAGCCACCTTGGCGGGCAAGGATGTCGCCTTTGGGCGTTTGACTCAGCGAGTTGCTCAGCGGGAAGGCAAGCACATCCAGCACCGAGTGGCCCTCACCGATGGCGACGATGCCTTGCAGCGTCGGGTCGACGACAGATTGTCAATGTTCAGCCTGATTCTCGACGTCATCCACGCCTCAGGGTACCTCTGGGATGCGGCCAACGCCCTTCTGGGCGAGACCAACCCAGACCGTACCTCCTGGGTGGAGGAACATCTGTTGCGCATCCTGTCTGGCAGAACCGCCGACGTCATTCACACCCTGGAAGGCCGGACTCAGGACGCGTCTCTCTCCTCCTCCCAACGCAAGGCCCTGAACACCACCATCGGCTACTATCGGCGCAACTTGCCCTATATGCACTACGACCAGTATCTGGCTCAAGGTTGGCCCATCGGCACCGGTGTCGCCGAGGGTGCTTGCGGTCACCTGGTCAAGGATCGGATGGAGCAATCCGGCATGCGTTGGACACAACCAGGTGCCCAGGCCGTCCTTGACCTGCGGGCAGTTCGCGTCAACGACGACTGGGATGAGTATCAACGTTTTCGCCGGCAACGCCAGCATCAACGGCTCTACGGCTCCTACTCCACTGCTCCGCCGATGGCTGAGACCGTTGTGCTGAGGGAGGCCGCGTGATGTCACTGCTCCCACAGATTTTAGCCAGACTCTATTGATTTTGACTGCCAGTCGATCACGACGCCTCTTGTTAATGTGCTTGTCCAATGGCAAGACCCCGACTTCCTCAATGGGGGGCTCTTGCACAAGATCAATGAGAGTAGCCAGCCCTCGGAGTCCCTC